>WQSU01000087.1 GCA_009787675.1 Lentimicrobiaceae bacterium | reverse complement strand
GGATTTGTATATCTCGGTGTGCGCGACTATCCCAGCGTTGACCCGCCCATTATCACCGTTTTTACCAGCTATGTGGGGGCTAATGCCGATGTAATAGAATCGCAAATCACGGAACCATTGGAGGCTGCCATTAACGGTATTCCCGGTATCCGCTCCATGTGGAGTAGCAGCAGGGACGGCAGAAGTTACATCACCATTGAGTTTGAGTTGGAAGTGCCCATGGAGACCGCTGCCAACGATGTGCGCGATAAAGTGTCGGGCGCCATGCGACTGTTGCCCAAAGAGGTTGACCCGCCCGTGGTTTCTAAAGCCGATGCCGACGCACAGCCCATTTTCGGACTGAGCCTGAGTAGCAACACCTTCTCTATCATTGATGTGAGCGCTTATGCCGATGCCTATGTGAAAGAACGCTTACAAACCATTCAGGGTGTGAGTTCTGTTGAGATTTGGGGTGAGAAAAAATTAGCCATCCGCCTTAAAATGGACCCGATGTTACTGGCAGCTTACCAACTCACTCCCAACGATGTGAGTATTGCTGTGAGCCGCGAAAATGTGGAACTCCCCTCCGGCAGAATTGAAGGCACCAACACCGAATTGAGCGTGCGCACCATGGGACGCCTGCAAACCATTGATGATTTTAACAATCTTATCATTTCGCAAACCAACAATCGCGTCATCCGATTCAGCGACATAGGCACGGCTGAGATTGATGCGGAGAATGTACGTTCCATCCTCAAACGAGACGGTAAAACAATGGTTAACTGTATTATAATTCCGCAACCCGGCTCAAATTATATAGACATCGTGAACCGCGTAAAAGAGGTGTTGCCCGATATTGAGTACAACCTGCCCGAAGGCATTGACGCCAAGGTTACTTTCGACGACACCATCTATATTCGTAACGCCATTCAGGAAGTTCGCAGCACCATTGCAGAAGCCTTTTGTTTGGTAGTGCTTGTTATCTTTCTGTTTTTGAGAAATGTACGAAGCACTTTAATTCCCATTGTAGCGATTCCGATCTCCCTCATCGGTACATTTTTTATGATGTATATTTTTGACTTCTCTATCAATATTTTAACCTTGCTGGCAATTGTGCTGGCTATTGGGTTGGTGGTGGACGACGCGATTGTGGTGATGGAAAATATATACCAAAAAATTGAACAGGGATTCTCTCCCTTGCAAGCTGCCTTTAAAGGCTCTAACGAGATTTATTTTGCGGTGATTTCTACCACAATTACATTAGTCGCCGTGTTCTTTCCGATTGTTTTCCTGCAGGGAACCACAGGGCGCTTGTTTCGCGAATTTAGTTTAGTGATTGCGGGCGCAGTAGCCATTTCCATGTTTGTTTCTTTAACTTTGACCCCCATGCTGTGCGGTCGTATTTTAAAAAAGAACGAAAAAGAATCGTGGTTGTTTCGCGTTACCGAACCGTTTTTTGTGTGGCTTAACCGCGTGTATAAAAATGGATTGGAAGGATTTATGAAAGTGCGTTGGATTGCGCCGCTCTTTTTGCTTGTGGCATTGGGCTACACCGTTTACCTGTGGCAAAAAATGCCGTCGGAAATGGCGCCTATTGAAGACCGCTCCTCCCTGCGCGTGATGTCCACCGCGCCTGAGGGTACCTCATTTCAATATATGGATAACTATACCACAGACTTGAATCAGTATCTCAAAGAGATGGTGCCAGAGTCGGATATGATGTTTTCGTTAGTGGGCAGAGGGGGAACAAACTCATCTTTCACCAATGTTATCTTAAAAAATCCTGATGAAAGAGCGCGTTCGCAGCAGGAAATTTTTGAAGAGGTTGCCCCAACGTTGCGAAAGTTTACCGGCGCAAGAACCATTATGACGCAACGGCAAACCTTTGGAAACAGCCGCGGCGGAATGCCTGTAGAATATGTAATCCAAGCAAGAAATTTGGATGATTTAAAAGAGATTCTTCCCGTTTTTATGGAAAAAGTGTCCCAAAGTCCCGCTTTTTCTGCTTACGACTTAAATTTAAAATTTACAAAACCGGAGCTCACCCTCACCATCAACCGGGATAAGGCGGCATTGCTTGGCGTTTCGGTGGAGGATATTTCTCGCACATTGCAACTCACCATGAGCGATCAACGCGTTGGTTACTACGTTTACAATGGGAAACAGTACCAGATTATTACACAGTTTGATCAAGGCAACCGTAACAAACCCAACGATTTGGAAAGCGTGTATGTGCGCAACAAAAAGGGGGAACTCATCGGGCTGAACAATCTGGTGGGGTTTAGCGAGAACTCAACGCCTCCGCAGCTTTACCGTTACAACCGCTTTGTGTCGGCAACGGTATCTGCCAATCCTGCAAAAGGATACACGTTAGGACAAGGCATTAAGGAGATGGACCAAATTGCCTCCGAAATATTGGATGACAAATATAAAACCACCTTGTCGGGAAGCTCCAAAGATTTTGTTGAGAGTTCTTCCAGCCTAATGTTTACTTTCTTTTTAGCGCTGATATTCATTTATTTAGTTCTTTCTGCCAACTTTGAAAGTTTCCGTGACCCATTTATCATCATGCTCACGGTGCCTTTGGCATTAATGGGTGCATTGATTTCGCTTACTGCGTTTGGGCAAACCATGAACATTTTCAGCCAGATCGCTTTAATCATGCTCATTGGTTTGGTAACCAAAAACGGCATCTTGATTGTGGAGTTTGCCAACCAGAAAAAGCGCGACGGCGTTCCGTTCAGGCAAGCCATTCAAGAGGCAGCCAGTTCCCGATTCCGCCCCATCTTGATGACCAGCATCTCCACCATTCTCGGCATTCTCCCGATGGCGTTAGCCACCGGAGCAGGAAGTGAAAGCCGCGTAGCCATGGGAATTACTGTAGTGGGCGGCATGCTGTTTGCCACACTGTTAACGCTGTTTGTAATTCCGGCAATTTATACATACCTATCTTCGAAGAAGGTAGTGAAGATTGAGGAGGAGAATATCTATTAATGGTTGACCCGATGAATAAATGAATGAAATGCGGATTATTGCCATAAGAAGCTTGAAATGTTGCTTTTTTTGATCACAATTTCACCTTTTTTTCTTTCTTTTAAATACCTGAAACCTCATCCCAAACCCATTCTTCTCATCCTTCTCATAAACAATCTCCTCTATCAACTCCCATTTGTAAAAATCTATTTCCGGGAAAAAGACATCTGCCTCAAACTCGGCGTCAATGCGGGTTAAATAGAGGGTTTCTATTTTGTTAATGAATAATTTGTAAATAGTGGCGCCGCCAATGATAAAGGCTTGTTCTTCAGTTTTTACAAGTTCAATTGCATCCTCAATGCTATGCACGATCTCGCAATGGGGGTAAGCCGCCTCTTTGTTTAATGTAATGACAATATTTCTGCGATTCGGCAACGGTTTCACGGGCAACGACTCCCAAGTTTTGTCGCCCATAATAACGGAAAAACCTGAGGTAATCTCTTTGAACCGCTTTAGGTCTGCAGGCAAATGACACAGTAGTTGGTTCTTGTTTCCCAATTCAAAGTTTTTGCCTACAGCGGCGATCATGCAGAGGTTCAGCATTTTGTTATTTTTTCTTCTTACCAATGGTTTGAATACATTCTCTCATAGGAATAATCACCGACAAGCCGTTATAAGCCAACTCCTCTTTCATTATCTTGGTGTTGATTTCGTGCTGGTTCGGCAACGGCTTAATCACATGGATATGTGCTTTATCAACGCCCAAGCCTTCGCAAATTTGTGCAATTTTTCCGTAGGCATGCGAGTCTTGCCCGCCGGTCATTCCGGTGGTAAAATTATCTAAAATCAAAACGGTAACAGGCGTATTTTCAATAACACAGTCCAATAGTGAGGTCATGCCGCTGTGGGTGAACGTTGAGTCGCCAATTACAGCTACGGCAGGGCGCAAACCCGCATCGGAGGCGCCTTTTGCCATAGTAATGCTCGCGCCCATGTCCACCGTTGAATAGATAGCGTTGTAAGGCGGAAGTGCGCCCAGCGTGTAGCAGCCTATATCGGCAAAAACTTTTCCCGGACCATACTGCTCCATAGCTTCATTTAAGGCTTTATAAGTGTCAATGTGCGGACAGCCTTTGCAGAGCGCCGGAGGGCGCGGCGCCACAATTTCCGGAACAGGCATCCCAAAAGTGTTTTCCAAACCGAGCGCTACAGCCATGATGTTGGGGTTCAACTCGCCGTCGCGAGGCAACGTGCCATCCAAACGTCCTTTGATATTACCGCTTTTGTTTAACAATCCGCGCAACTGTTCCTCAATCAGCGGGTAGCCTTCTTCTGCTACTAAGGTTGTCTTACAGGTGTTGGTTAACTTCGTTACCAACTCTACGGGGATTGGATACTGGGAAATTTTTAATATGGGATAAGGGCATTTTTTGCCTGTGTAGTTTTCCATCAAATAGTTATAGGCAATTCCTGAGGCGATGATGCCCAGCGATTTGTCCTCGCCGTCAATATATTGATTGTATTTTGAGGTTTCTGCTTCTGCTTCTAATTTAGGTTGTTTTGCCAACAGTTCGCGGTAGAACACGCGGGCGTTGCCGGGCAACAAAATAAACTGCTTTTTGTTTTCACAAAGTTTTATTTCGTTTTGTGAACGAACAGGTTTGCGTTCCACGCCGGCGCGGGAGTGCGCCAAGCGCGTAGTTACGCGAATCATCACAGGGATATGATATTTTTCCGACAGGTCAAACGCATCGTAGGTCATATCGTAGGCTTCCTGTTGGTTTGAGGGTTCAAAAACAGGAATAAAAGCAAACTTGGCAAAATAGCGCGAATCTTGCTCATCCTGAGAAGAGTGCATGGAGGGGTCGTCGGCAATGAGATAGACCAACCCGCCGTTTGCGCCTGTGATGGCAGAGTTCATGAAGGGGTCGGCGGCTACGTTCAAGCCTACGTGTTTCATACACACCAGCGCACGTTTCCCTGCGTAAGACATGCCGATGGCAGATTCCATCGCCGTTTTCTCGTTTGCCGACCAGCAGCGGTGCACATTGCCTTCCTCAGCCTGTTTTGCGTGTTGAATATATTCGGTGATTTCGGTAGAGGGAGTTCCGGGGTATGCGTAAACTCCTGAGATTCCTGCGTCTAATGCAGCCTGCGCGATCGCTTCATCGCCTAATAGTAGTTGCTTTGCCATACGTATTTTTGTTTTTTAAAATTCGGGCAAAAATAATAGTTTTTGGTAATTAGGAAAAATAAAAAAAATATTTCTTTGCTCCCAAAAAAAACAATGCGACTTTCCCAAACCTACTACTTGCACCCTGACGTTGTTTTCCTTGCGAAAGATCTGATTGGTAAGTATCTTTTTACAAAAATTGACGGACAATTGTGCGGTGGAATCATCTCGGAGACGGAAGCCTACAAAGGTGTGGAAGACCGTGCCTGCCATGCTTTCGGAGGCAGGCGCACGAAACGAAACGAGATGATGTATGCAGAGGGTGGGGTAGCGTACGTTTACTTGTGCTACGGCATGCACCCGCTGCTGAACGTAGTTACCCACCAAAAAGAGACCCCAGATGCCATCCTGATTCGTGCTATTCACGCCTCACATGGCGAAGAACTGATGCTGAAACGCACTGGAAAACCGCAAATGAACCCGCAAGTTACTAATGGACCGGGAAAGGTTACCAAAGCGTTGGGAATCACCCTTGCCGACAACGGCGAGCCGCTTCAAAACAGCCGTATCTGGATAGAAGACAGAGGACTTGATTTATCTGAAATGGAAATTTTGAACACACCGAGAATTGGGGTAAGCTATGCGGGAGAGGATGCGGAGTTGCTATACAGGTTTTGTTTGAAGTTTTAGGTTCCTCGCTCGCATAGCGTGTGAGGAATGACGGCGTTTTTGTGATGCTATTTGCGGCGGCGCAAGCACTCGCAAAAGGAGCGGACTTATTTTGTTCCTCCAATATGTAGAAAAACATAACCGAATCCAATCAGGATATGTGAAATTGCAGCAACTTCAAACTTTTGATAATGATACGACTTTTTTTGAAGTGCACGAGATTTTCTTTATTTCAACCCCAAAGGATCTTAAATATTTGGTATTTGCACAGAAACCTCGTTTGTATGCTACCTATACATATTGCAAATCGGCGTTTTCTTTGGTAACTTTGTTCTCTCGAACAGATGGTGATTATAGTTTCTATGAGTATAATGACAAAATAGAAAATGCTAAGGATCAATCAAATTGTCTCTATAGTGAAGCAAATGCTACCCAAATAGATGATTTTAAGAATCATTTATTTCAACGTGTTACTCCTAAAATTGACAAGAAAAATATCAGATATAAAATTACATACCCCGATCAAGAGGAAGATCTTTTCTCGAACATAAATATAGAATTTGAATTTAACAGGAAAACGTTTAACCTCATTCAAGATGGGGTCTCATTTACTTTTGGCAATACAGAGCCTATGACCAATATAATAGATATTTTAGAACAACGTCTTTTTGAATATATTCATCCCGATATTTTAGATACAATTAGTTTTAAATTTGATGAATTTAAAAAAGGATATGAACGACAATTAGCTGAAGAACAGGCTAAAATAGATTCTGCTTTTAGAGATTCCCTTATTTTCTCTGTGCGTAACGACGCCGGTAGATGGGCAGAGGAAATACCGCAAGACGCGCAAAAAGACACCTTGTTTTTTATGCCTGAATGGAAATTTCCTTTATTGTCGGGCGACACCATCTATTCCAACAGTATAAACGCTCGGTTTTTATTGATAGATATGTGGTATATAGCTTGCCATCCCTGTAGATTGGCAATGCATGACTTGGCTTTCTTAGACACCCTTTACGATGAATCATTATTTAAAATTCTCAGTATCAATATTTCAGATAAAGATACGGCTAAAATTAGTCCGGTGATTAAAAATCTTAATTTAAACTGTGAGGTGGCTTTAGCTTATGATAATCGTTATGATATTGAAATGTCAAAACAAATGGGGAACTGTTATGGTTATCCCCAATTATATCTTATTGATATGAAAACAAAGCAAGTAATTTGGCATACTTGTGGTTGGTATAAAGGATTTACAAAAGATATTGAAGAATTTATTAAAGAGAGAAAATGAAAAACAATCTCTTAGGTATCATATTTTGCATGTTGCTTTTAAGTTGCGGCAATAATGGTAATTCTAAAATTCTGAAAACTGATAAGCTCAACACTTCTAATGAAATAGCAGGACAACAAAAATAATGTTCTACTTACCTTATCTGCAAAAGTGGTGCATCCATAAATTTCTACCAAATACAAGCATCGTCCTCCATCCACCTGTTTTGCGCCCGTAGCGCCTGCTCTATCACATCGCGCACACAACCTTGTCCGCCGCAGGCAAACGAGATATATTCTACAATCTCCTTAATTTCTGTGCAAGCATCTGCCGGACAGCATTTTAATCCACAAATTTTCATTAGATTATAGTCGGGAATGTCATCGCCCATATACAAGATTTCTTCAGGTGTGAGGTTGTTTTTTTTAATATATTCTTGAAAAACAGCTACTTTATCCGATACTTTCAAAAATATTTCGATGCCTTTAAAGGATTGGTAACGCAAACGCATAGATTCACCAACACCGCCGGAAATGATGGCAACGCGATAGCCTTTCCTCAAGGCGTATTGCATGGCATAACCGTCTTTTACGTTTGTGGCGCGCATCTGCTCACCATCGGGCAGCACCCAAATTTTTCCGTCAGATAACACACCGTCAAAATCGAAAATAAAGGTGGTGATATGCTGTAGTTTCTCTCTATAATTATTCATATTGTTTTTTTATAATTGACAATATATACCCAGCCACCAATTGTGTTTGTAGATCATTAGAACTGCTCCAACACCGCAATCCTCTCTTTAATTGGCGGATGCGTAGCAAACAACCCTGCAAAGAGTCCTTGTGCTTTGTGTTCAATATAAAGTTGTGCAATATCTTCACGTTTAACCCCTTTAATTTCAGGGTTGCGAGAAATTTTGCGTAAAGCATTGGCTAAAGCGTGTGGATTTTTAGTCATTTGCGCGGCGCCGGCATCTGCCATATACTCACGTTTTCGGGAGATGGACATGCGGATGAGCAGCGAAAAAATGTAGCCCAATGCGCCCAGTGCAGCCACAGCAAGCAAAACAATAGCCGTACCGGCGCCGTTATTTTTGCTGTTGTTTCGCCCCATAGAACTGTGAAACGCCATTCGAGTCGCCATTTGAGCGATCATGGTGAAGATTCCTACAAATATAATAGACACAATCAATAAACGCACGTCTCGGTTGCGAATATGAGTCAGTTCGTGTGCTATCACGCCTTCCAACTCTAAATCATCCAACGTGTTAAGAATTCCTCTGGTAAGTGTTACCGTGTAGGTCTTTTTATTGATGCCGCTTGCAAAAGCATTCAAAGAAAAATCTTCAATCACATTCACTTTGGGCATATCCATCCCGTTTGCCATGCACAGGTTTTCTACCAGATTATACACGCGTTTATTGTCACGCCTTTCTAAGGGTGCTGAACCTGTAGCGAGTTGAATCATCATAGTATTAATAAAATACGCAACAAAAAACCAAACTGTTACCACAATAAGAACCACAGGCAACGCTTGCAGTGTTGCTGTATTTGCCGAAATACTGTTTTCAACATCTTGCCAAGCAATAATTAAAAAAAATAAATATACTAACCCTATCAACAAAACCGGAAACATAAACAAAAGAAAAAGGCTCTTAATATTATTCCGCCGCTGTTGAGTATGTATGCCAATGTATTTCATTTATAGTGATTAGTGTTTAGTGATTATTGCTCTTAATTCTTAATTCCTAATTCGTAATTCTTAATTCCTAATTAGTTAAAGTTTACTGTTGGCGCCTTATCCATCGTTGCTCTTTCATTGCCCAAATCGAACATGGGGGCTTTGTGGAAGCCGAACATACCGGCGATTAAATTCGACGGGAAAGTTTGCACGGCGTTGTTAAACTCTTTCGTTGCGGAGTTAAAGAAGCGGCGCACGGCAGACAGTTTATTTTCAATATCCGACATCTC
>WQSU01000086.1 GCA_009787675.1 Lentimicrobiaceae bacterium | reverse complement strand
ATGCTATCTAAGCCTGCATGATAGAAATCAGCAGCAATGTTAAAATGTTGTAGATATTCTGCTATTTCTTTGGTGCGTCGTCTGTTGCGCACATACACTATGCCGGTACCCGGATTTTTCTCAATGAGCCTCAGCAAGCGCCCCATTTTGTTCTCTTCGTACATCACAAAATAGGTCAGGTTTTCGCGTTTAAAACTTTTCTGAAAAAGATTCTTCTTTCGAAACCGCAGTTTTTCCTGAATATCGCTCACCACTTCGGGCGTTGCCGTGGCGGTGAGCGCCAGCACCGGCACATTCGGGAAAAACTTTCTTATTTCCGCAATTTCTAAATAGGGCGGTCTAAAATCGTAGCCCCACTGCGAAATACAGTGCGCTTCATCCACCGCCAGCAGCGCGATTTTCATCTGCTGCAAATTCACCCGAAACGTATCCGTTTTCAACCGTTCGGGAGAAACATAGAGAAACTTGGAATCAGTATCGTGAATGCAATTACCTAATATCCTGTCAATTTCGCGATTACTCATTCCCGAAAAAATCGCTTCCGCCTTGATGCCGCGTTTTTTAAGATTTTCCACCTGATCTTTCATTAGCGCAATGAGCGGCGAAATCACCAAACACACCCCTTCCATTGCCAAAGCCGGCACTTGAAAACAGATGGACTTTCCGCCACCGGTAGGCAACAGCGCCAGCGTATCATGCCCCTGCAACACCGACCGGACAATATCCTCCTGCAGCGGTCGAAATTGGTCGTACCCCCAATATTGTTGTAAGATTTTGTGTAACATGCTGGTAGTGGATTAGTGATTAATGGGAGGATTTTATCTCTTTTAAGATTGTATCTGCGTTGGCGAATTTATCAATGATGAACAAAACATATCGAATGTCAACGGCAATAGCGCGTTGTTGATCAGAGTGATAGATGATGTTGTTTGTGAGGGCTTCCCAGTTGCCGTCGAATACACAGCCGATAAGTTCGCCTTTAGTGTTTAATACGGGAGAACCGGAATTGCCACCGGCGATGTCGTTATTGGTAATGAAACAGATAGGGAGGTTTAAATCGGTGCTATACACACCAAAATCGCCTTCAACAAGCAGATTTTTCAGTTTTTCGGGGATAGAAAATTCGGGATGCCCAGAAATCTCCTTTTGTATAATACCGGCAGAAGTTGTTGAAAAATTATAAATTACGCCGTCAGAGGGTGAATAGTCAGACACTCTGCCATAAGAAAGACGTGGCGTTCCGTTGGCATCGGGATACATAAAGCGGTCGCTCTCGTATCGCAACTCTCGTAGCGCCAGCAAATACTTTTTTTGCAACGGCTCCAGCGCCTCCTGATACGCCATGAGTTGCTGCTCCCCTTTGGCTAAAAACTCCATGTTTAAATAGTAATAGCGCACCAGTGGATCCCTCTCAAAACTGCTGATAGAGGTATTTTTAAGATATTTTTTAAACAACTTTTCATTTGTAAAAATAGAATGATACACAATAGCATGTTGAAAATTGGTAACATTTCCGCCATAATATTTTGCAATATAGGCATCTAAGGAGGGGCGCAGAGGCTCTGCTATTTTTTGCCAATTCCAATATGATGCCTTAATGATTTTTAATTCTGTTTCTAAATCTATGTTTGACATTAACTTTTTGTAGTTCTGCATCAAAATCTCTTTTGTTTGGGCAGAAAAACGTACTCCTCTTTCAGGTTTTATTCCCCGTAATTGAAAAGGCATCATCAGCATTTTTGAGGAAAGCAACGTGATGTTGGAAAACCAAAAATATTGTTCGGCAAGCGGTTCTAAACTGACGCAGATTTTTTCAATGTCTTCAAAAAGATTCATAAAATCAATCATGCGGATGGAGTCACCGGCAATCCATTTTCTCACCCTGTTTTCTCTGGCTTCCCTTCGTTGGATGGCGTTAAATTTCTGTAAACTATAGTTCTCTCCTTTTTTTTGCTTCCAGTTGTTTGCCAACCCCAAAAACCAGTCTCCGTATTTAAGCCGAATATTCTCATTGTCGTAAATTGCACCCTGAATAATGGGCAAAATGGCATCGCAAGCCTCCAAAAAAGCAGAGTTTGATTTGGTGAGCAAATTGACAATTTCATAAGAGGTCATAAAACGATTAGTGGAGATGGGAAATCCTAACACCATAGTCAAATCATCTTTAATAATGCCTGATAATGAAATAGTAAAACTATATTTGGAATGAAGCGGAACATTGGTAGTGTCATACTCGGCAGGGTTTCCCCCTTTGTTGGCATAAATTCTTAATAACGAAAAATTTCCACTATGACGGGGCCAGACCCAATTGTCGGTTTCGCCGCCAAATTTTCCAATACTTATAGGCGGCACACCTACTAAACGGATGTCTGTATATTCTTCATAAATAAACATATAGTAATTGTTTCCTTTGTAAAAAGGTTTTACTTCTACCACATATTGCCCATTGTTGGAATAGATTTGTGTGAGTTCGTTAATTCTATTTTGAATCCAAACTGCTTGCATACTGGGAGAAGTATTTTTTGGAATGCTGTTGATTATAAGCGAAGTAACATCTTCCATTTGTATAAAAAAACGTACAGAGAGTCCGGGGCAGTGTAATTCCTCCTCCTTTGTTTTTGCCCAAAAACCGGTGCGAATCAAGTTACATTCAGGCGAAGAATGCAGTGTAATGTAGGGATATGCAGTTGGATAACTTGTTAATATGAGCCCCTCTTTAGAAATGAGAGCGCCTGTACCCAAATTATGGTTAAACTGCACAATGCCATTAAAGAGCGAAGGTGTAGCCGAATTATACAAAGAATCGCAAGGGATTTGCAGACCGAGATCTTCCAATTCTTTACAATTATAGTCTTTTAAAAATTGAGGAAGCCAAAAACCTGCAAAATTGTTTTGAGGAAAGATGCCACAGATGATATGCAGAAAGCAGAGTAAAAGCAGGAATTTTCTTATATTAGAAATATGGGGTTGAGCAACCTTTACCCTCATTGTGCACAGAGATCTTTTATTTTTTACTATTTTTGTTTCGCTGAAAAAACTGGCGCACAACGTTCAGCGGCTTCTTGAAGCGGCTATTTCTTTACACATTTTCAACGCAAAACACCGTCGCGAAAATAGCAAAATATTTTTCAAGCAAGATAATGGCTCGGTTGCTGTCGCACTAAAAGACCGATTTCAAATCATCGGTTTTTTCATCCGAGTTGTTTGTATTGTATAATAATATGGATTGTCTAACTGTAACAAATATTACATCTTACTATTTTACTACTACGTTATCCTTTTCAGATTGAAAAATAATTATTTTTGGTAAAATTATTAATATTTTACCGCCTTCTTCACCACCACCCCATGCTCCGTTGCAATCCGCACAAAATAGATACCGTTATTTAGATGGGAGATATTAATAGAGGTGAGAGGTGAGGAATGAGAGGTGAGGAATGGAAAGTGTGATATTTTTCTGCCCTGAATATCAAAAAACTCAACCTGTAAATTTTCAGTAGTCCCTGTTTCAATGTATAAAATATCATGTGCTGGGTTGGGGTAAATTTTAATAAAAGTCTTATCTTCAACTTTAATAGCGGCAAAGTTTGTATTAATTTCCAATATTTCTGAAGGGTCAGATTCTTGACCGGCTTGATCTACTGTGGTAACGATTACGTGATATTGTGTCAGGTTTTCTACATTGAAAATAAGTTGCGTGCCTGTTACTTCAAATTTTTCAACCTCATTGGTCTTCATATTGGTAATCGTAATATTGAAATGCCCCAAATCATTAATTTGAGGAAAATCCCAAGTTATGGCAACAAATTCGGGAGAATTGAAATAATAGGGTGTGTAACGTAAGTTTGTGGGTGCAGGAGGTATGTCGTTGGTTACAAAGAAATTCATCGTACCATATCCAATCGGGACAAAAGTTTCGGGGTTATCAAAGGGCCATTGTCCGTCTTGATTGCCATAAGCGCCGTCTCTTACGTAAATATAAGCTTTGCTTTTGTTGTTTGGTCCGGGAACAATAGGGAACTCGCCCATAGTAAGCGAAATCTTAAACTCTGCCACCACAAAACCTGTTGCATCGGAAGCAGCAACCTTGGGGGTCATATCATACACACTCCCCACACCTCCGGTATTGTAGATGGGGCGATATTGCATACTGTAATTACCTGCAGGTCCATAATTGATCCAGTAATTTCCTTCAGAGTCATTTCCGGGGTCTTCATACGTACCGTTGTTATTATCATCAATATACAAAGCGGTTCGGTCGCCGGCACTAAGTTGTGTGTCGTTTTTATTAATTACTGCAACATACAAGTCTTTATATTCTGAAATGCTGGGAATAGCTTTCATGTATAGGGTTACGCTGCCCACGGGTTGAAATGTACCATCGCTACCCATAAAATCGGAGGCATCAAAAACAAATGCATCATCCCATTCTCCGGAAGAAATTACGCCATCAATCACCGGAACAGTTGTAGAATTATAAACATCAATTTCTTTAGTTATGAATGAAGTTGAAGTGAATCCCAAGGCGGTATTTGAGAAAGGGCTTTCCGAACCGGCGCCAAGCACTGCGGTTACTGCATAATAATAATCAAGAGTTGGTAGCGCGGTATTATCTACAAAATGATTTTCGGTTGCGCTTGTGGTTGCCAAAATTTCTGTAAAAGGAGCATTTTCATTCAGTTTTCTGTAAATATTAAAACCGGTATGAGCGCCTTCAAAAGTTTGCCAATTAAGATTCACTGTTGGGTAGGCGCCTTGTGTGGCAAAAAGATGTTGCACAGCCACGCCGGCAGCTTCCAACTCAATAGTGATATTTGTTGTATTTCCTCCTGTAATTACAATATTTTCAATAGTTTTTGAATAATATCCCTGCTTTGATGCGGTTAATTTATAAGTTCCTGCTGGGATATATTTTATATTGAAATCACCTGTAATATTAGAGAAAGCGTAGTAATTCTCCATATCCTCCAGTGTTAGTAATGCAAAGCTGTGATCTTCTGCACCTTTTAATTGTACATAGCCGCTGATACTACCATAAGTTGCGGGTACGGGCTTGAAGCAGTAAGCATTTCCGCCCCACCCCATTTCTCTGGCATGGGCTCCTTTTCCTGAAGTAACACCTTTAGAACCATCCGGTGCAATATCTACAAGGTAGAGTGAGCCGGGGGTTTTTAGGGTAGATATTGGCGCTGCACTTTCTTTTCTAAAAATATGCAGTTGGGGGAGGGTGTGGTTCAGGTCACCCCACGAAGCGCAGGCAATGAGACTGCCATCGGCGGTCATTGAAATATAACAGACCTCATCACCAAAATTGTGATTCGACCAAAGCGGTTCTTTAGAATAGTTGTTAAACACATAGAGAGATCCCATATATCCGGAAGGTATAAAACCCAGTGTACCGAAAGCTATGGTGGAGCCATCTGCCGAAATGGCGGTGCCGCACCCCCAAGTAGAAGTGGAACCGGCATTCTGCAATGAGGTTTGCCATTGCTTTTCATACTTTCCACTAATTCTCTTATACAATGTGCCTTTTCCGCTATAATCAGCTACTGCTAAATATTCGCCATTGGCGCTAAAGGCAGGTGTTTGAGTGGGAGAATTGTTGTAATAAAAGAGTTCTTGCACCACTTCACCATCAGTTGGGTTTACAATCAGCGCCTTTTGAGCTGGCTGAGAAAGGCACACAATCAGTTGGGAATGATCCTCCGCAACACTAATACCCACCACATTATTATCTACAATCAAGCTCCAAACGGGTGTTTCTGAATTTTTTAGAAAAGCATAAACTGTAAAAGGATCAGGATATGTGCCAACGCTACAGTAAAAGCCTGAGCCATCAGGAAACGCAGCAGCATAAGAAACGCTCTCGCTAAAACTCTTATGCCAAACAGGTTCTCCATTTTCGGGGTTCAAAACATAAAGTTCCGTTCCGTCAGCCATAATATACATGGAGCCATTTTTGCTGGAAAAAGCTTGAGGAAAATCGCTTGTGGTTGGAAACTCCCAAACAGGCGTTGTGGTTTGAGCATACTGCGCCGCCCTTTGGTCATTCAAAGTCCAGTTAATATAACATTTGTCTGCCGGTTTTGAATAATACGCATGCTCGCCAATGGCATAGGATTCAAGTTTATGCCAAATAATCTCTAAATTTTCCGCCACGGCAATCGCCTGCTTTGAAGGAGTAGTCGCTTCTAAATAAGCAACTTTTAAGGAAACTTGATCACCTGATGTGATCTTTTGACTTGCTGCATACTGCTGAGAATATGCCTGAGTAGTGCTGAAAACTACTAAAATCAAGAATAGCAAAGGATAAAAAAACGTTTTCATAGATAAAATTTTGGTTAATAATTAATGCCGACAAAGGTAAAAAAAATTGAATTACTTGAACTCAACTATTCGGTTATCACTTCTCGCATACTTTTGCTGGGTTTGAAACTGAAACATCAGCGGAAAATTCAGAAACATGGTTTTATGAGTTTCGCTATAGCCCATTAAATTAGAGGTTAAATCAAAAGGATAACCATTGCTATCGGTCAAATCCGGTGTAAAATTGTTGAAATCGCCCACTTTGGCTTTAGCTTGGAGCAAACCGAATCCGGCGCCGATATGCAATCCGCATGTATGGCTTACAAATCCGGTAAAGCCCACCCCAATATCGCAATTATATCCTATGGAAGAAACTTTATTTACGGGCTCCTGATAGCCAAAAAACGATACACCCCCGCCTCCAAAAACAGTGAACTCGGCAGGATTTTTCTGTGCAAATAAATTCAAATCTGTAAGTGAACACAGTATAATGATGGTGGTTACAATACTAATTTCAATTTTTTTCATACAGAATCTAAAATGAAAGTTTTAGTTTGTTTGAGCTGCGAAAATAGTATAAAAATTTTAAGACTAAAATTAAACACAAAGGTCTTTTTTTTATTTCATAATTTTATGTTTCACAAGAAATAATGACTGCCTTGAAAAACGACAGGAATTTAACTTTAATCAGTCTGCGCAGGATAGGAAAAACCGGATTGATTCACCACGTTTTTCATCAAATAGACCTTAAAAATAAAGCGATAAAACATTTTTATTTTGACATTTTTGCTACTCAGAATCTTAGGGATTTTACTACATATTCACAGTTGGATTTGTCATGTTATTTACTGTAATTTAACCCTGTCAGGAAACACCCCAAACACCGCACTCCCGCTCCCGCTCATTGCCGCATACAGAGCGCCGCGTTGGTATAAATCATCCTTAATTTCCCTTAATTGCGGGTATTGTATAAATATAATCTCCTCAAAATCATTAATGAGGATGTTTTTCCATGTTTCAATGGGAGACTGGATGATTTGCAAGAGAGATTGTTTCGGCTTTTGAGGCGTAATGGCGCTGTAGGCTTGCGCCGTAGAAATGGAAATGCTGGGACACACCACCTCTATTTTGTAGGACGACAGGTCTAATGGAATGGGCATTAATATTTCTCCTCTTCCGGTAGCGTACATCGGCGTGTTGTGCAGAAAAAAGGGTGTGTCGCTGCCCAATTGTGCGGCAAAATGGTGCAGTTGCTGTGTATCCAACTGTAAAGCAAAGAGGGTGTTGAGCATTTTCAATGTGCAGGCAGCATCGGCAGAACCGCCGCCCAAGCCCGCCCCCGAAGGAATCTGCTTGGTGAGCGTAATCGCTACCGGCGGCAAATCGAAATGGCTTTGCAACAAGCGGTAGGCTTTTACACACAAATTATCTTCTGTCTTACAGTTAAAATCAGCATTTTTTAAAGTAAAAGAAAATTGATTAGCAGGGAGAATTTCAAGTGTATCTTCAAAATTCCGACAAGGATAGAAAAGAGTCTCTAACGCATGATAGCCAGAAGGGAGTTTTTCAATGATGTGCAGCCCAAGATTAATTTTGTGATAAACGGATGTTACCATATTTAAAACTGATAATAAACACTAAAACAAAATGTTTGGTTATGTTGCCCTCTTACTAAATACATCCAGTGTTGCACTCTGGGTTTGCGCACAGGCAGGATGGAAGCCTCATAGCGAATGCTCGCCCCAAAGTGGTTCAAAAAGAGATAATTTACGCCTATAGCGCCGGAGAAATCAAAACGGAAGAAAGGTGGTGCACCAATATTTGTATAACCGTTTACTTTCTCAACTTCCGTATTTTTAAACAAAAATCCGAAAGCTGGTCCAAACTCTAATTCAAGCCCTTTAATAATTTTCCATTTTGCTAAAACAGGGATCTCGCCATACATCAACTGTAAGACATATTTGTCGCCGTACATATTTCCATCTTCGTCGGTTTTTGGAGTATGCTTACAACCCTTCATAATAAAGTTTAGTTCGGGTTGAATAAGCCATCTCCCATTCTTTGAGATCGGGAAATTGACAAAAGCGCCCACAAATCCCCCAAACTTATTATAGCCTTGAAAAGGAAAGCCGTCTTGCGTAATCTGTGATCCGGTACAGCCGAGCCTTACTCCGGCATGAAAATTACTTTTTCCTTCTTTTGGACCTTCAGGTTGGGTATTTTCAAATCTGTTTTCTTGCGCGTGAAGTGAAATAAGGAAAATACAAGAGAGTATTAAAAGTATTTCCTTTTTCATTTTACGCCTTTGAAAAATTGGTTTTATCCACGCCACACAGCGGGCAAGTCCAGTCATCGGGAAGAGCATTAAAAGAGGTTCCCGGAGCAACGCCGTTATCGGGGTCGCCTTCTGCGGGATTATACTCGTACCCGCAAACGTCGCAAAAATAAATGTCGTTCATAAAATTATGGTTTAATGTGTATGGGTTTGTTAATAGATGGTGTATAGGTTTAAAGGTGTATAGGTGTATAGGTGTAATTCTTAATTCCTAATTCTTAATTCCTAATTCCTCCTCATCGGCACTCGCAAAACACCTTCTTCACCTCCTTATTATCCAACACCGCCACCGAAAACTCTTTAAGAAGCGCGCAGAGTTTTTGTGGGTTTCTGAGGTTTGCCATTTGCACAGATTGGGTGAAGATGGAACTCAAGTAGTTTTTTTCTTTGTGTGCCGCTA
>WQSU01000085.1 GCA_009787675.1 Lentimicrobiaceae bacterium | reverse complement strand
TGGGGGCGCAAGGTTGAGGGTTACTGTTTTGCGAACAATGCGGTTGCCTGCATCATCGTATTCGTAAACACGGGGGAGTTGCGCCATGCACAAGAAAGGAAGGGCGAAGCAAAAGAATGTAAAAAAAGATTTTTTCATAAAAATTTTGATTAAGTTAGAGGTTTATTTAATAATGTTTTTATTTTTTTTACGAAAAAGAAGTTTTTGTTTAAAACTTGCGCAGTAAAAGTAGATTTATTATGGATATTTTCTTATGGTTTTATTGCAATGTTGTGCAATAAAAAAACATTTTGAGCTATAGCTTTATAAAGTTCAAAATTGCATGTTCTTGTACTTTTTTTTGTATTTTTGCGCAAAATTTGCAAAAAAATCAAATGCTGTATGGAAAAAAATAGACTCCTTGAGGCGCGAAAGTCTAAAAACTACTCGCAAAGTCAAATTGCCGAAAAACTTTTTATGGATGTTTCAAGCTATAACAGAAGAGAGAATGGGCAGATAAAAATTCATATCACCGAATGGGAAAAACTTGCAAAAATTTTGGATGTGCCATTGCACGAAATCTTTGAACCGGAAGAAAATCAAACCTTTATTTGTAAAGATAGCGCTACAGGAAATTATCAGGGAACAAACAACATTTGTACTGTTCCTGAATTTTTACTTGAATCACAACAAAAATATATTAACGTGCTGGAAGAAAGAATAAAAGAATTAGAACTCTTATTGCAGCAAAAATGAATGCTACACAATTTCTCCAGCCCAAAGTTTTCTTAAAAATTCAACTGCCGGATAGATTTCTATCTCGTTCATTTTACGTGGATTTTGGTCAAGCGATACTGCAATCAAACGTGCATTCGGATGTTCTTCCGAGAAAGCTTTCAATCCTTTAAGGTGTCTGGTTTGCACTTCTTCGCAAGATTTAATTTCAATCGCCACATCGCCATTGCCCAACACGGCATCCACTTCGTATCCATTGGATGTACGCCAATAAGACAGTGTTTTTTCCGAAAAAGAATACCCCAAGTAGGCGGTCAATTCTTGAATGATTAAATGCTCAAAAGCCTTTCCAAAATCTAAAGTGCCGGGCATTAAAGATTTGCGTTTTGTTAAATAATTGGCGATGCCCACATCAAACATATAAAACTTGGGGGCTTGTATAATGCGACGTTTGACGGTTTTAGTAAAAGCAGGCACAAAAAAACCAAACATGGTCTCCTCCAATATTGAAAAATATTCTTTCACAGTGGGTGAACTCACACCGCAGTCGGCAGCAGTATTGTTGTAGTTTACCATTTCACCGCTCGTTAATGCGGCAATATCCAAGAAACGTGAAAAAGTTCTCAAATTACGCAGAAGGGCTTCTTCCATAATCTCTTCTTGAAGATAATTGCCAATATAAGCCTGCAATTTTTTTTGAGGATTCAACGATAAATAATGCTGTGGCAATAGCCCATGATTCACGGCTTTAAGCAGGTTAAAATCGGGTATTTCTGCGCTGACGAGTGGAAACAATTGTTCTCTAATAGCTCTTCCTCCCAGCAAATTAGCTCCGCATCGTTTCAGTTTTCTTGCGCTTGAGCCACAAAGCAAAAAACGAAGTTTGCGATTGTGCATGAGCCAATGCACTTCATCTAACAACTGAGGAACTTTCTGAATCTCATCAACAATTATCAATTCATTGGGTAAGCACATATCAAGTTCTTCTCGAAACAGCCATGGAGCACGAAACAATCGTTCAAAAACATCCGATTTCAATAAGTCGTAATATTTGGCTTGCGGAAATTTTTCTTTAACCAATGTGCTTTTTCCAGTTTGTCTTGCTCCAAATAGAGAAATACTCTCATTGTCAATATCTTCTAATAATAATTTTCTTGTAAACATAAAATATAACTTTAGATTTGCATAATATTTATAAAGTTTAAGCTTGCAAAAATAGATTTTTTTTTACATGAAAGAGTCTAAAAACATTATTTTACACATACATATACCCAAAGACCTATAAAATACCATCTTCATTGGCGCCAATTTTTTTCAAAAAAAAGCGTTTCTTTGCAAACTCTTAATTTACACGTGTATAATAATCATGTTTAAAAAAATAACAAAGCGAATCCTTAAAGTTATTCTTTGGGTCATTGCAAGTTTCATTGCACTTGATTTGCTTGTAGTTACGTTGATTATTACTCCGCCCATACAACAGTTTATCATATTAAAAGCCTCCAAAATTCTTACCAACCTTACCGGCGGGGAAGTTACAGTGGATAAAATTTATCTTTCACCTACCCTAAAACTCACTGCTAAAAACTTCGCCATTAAAGATCATCATTATGAAAACATGATTTTTGCGGCTACCTTGAAAGGAAAAATCAATTTGGCTAAAACCGCCAAAGGGCAAGTGTGTCTGTCGTTTGCCGAATTAGACAACGGCGAGGTGGTGCTGCGAAAATATGCGGGAGAAGAATCCGTAAACATTGCGCTTTGGGCTAACGGATTTAAAAAAGAAGAAAAAAAAGAATCTAAATTTAAACTGTTGTTTGAAAATATCAAACTCAATGATGTTCGGTTCGTTTATATCAACGATGACCAACGGCTGTATAAAGAGGACAATACTCTTGACTATGCTTTTTTTGAACTGCAACACATTCAGCTTGATGTAGATAATTTTTTAGTTTTGGGTCCCGACATCTCCTGTAAAATCAATTCGTTAACGCTTTCGCAACATACGGGATTTGAGATCACGGAATTATCAGGCAACTTCCGTATTTATGCGCAGGGGTTGTTGTTAGATTCTCTGCACTTTACTACGCCCAGCAGTGTGTTTAACGGAGACTTTGCGTTTCGTTACAGCGATTTTAAGGATTTTTCCGATTTTGTAAATCTAATCCATTTCGATACCAAGGTAACCCGTGCAAGTCTTGCCATGAAAGATCTTGTGTATTTTGCGCCGGCGCTCGCAGGCATGGACAATCAACTTGTTTTTTCAGGATACGTTGGCGGTGTGGTGAATCACATTCAAACAAAAAATATCTATTTAAAATACAAATATCTAACACATTTTATTGGCGATTTTGCCATTGCCAATGTGCTGGATTTCAAAAATAGCAGCTTCAATATTTTTTTTCAAGATGCAAATATTAATTTTGATGAATTGCAACAGTTTAAACTGCCCAAAGGGAAAACTGTGCCGTTGCCTAAAGTCATGGAGGAGTTAACGCATGCGAAAATCACCGGAAATTTCAGAGGTTCATTAACAAAATTTAACACCGATCTTCTTGTGCAAACCAATTGGGGAACTGTAAGCGCCAACATTAACACTGCACCCCAAGAGGGCGCGCTTCACTATTCAGGAACTGTGGCTTGCAGTAATGTGGAGTTGGGAAGATTAACCCGCCAGCCCAAATATCTAAACAAGGTAAATTTGCAGAGCGCCATTGAAGGTAGCGCCACACATTACGAAAATATGTCAGATCTGTTGTCTTCCATTTCATTAAAATTGCAAGGCAACGTTAGCCACATTGATCTTTGCGGATATCCCTTAGAAAATGTTCATTTTAAAGGCAATTACACACAACAGAAAGTAGAACTTGCGCTGAACAGTTCCGATTCGTTAGCCTCATTTAAACTGAGAGGCAGTGCAAATTTTTCCAAAACCCTGCCTGCACCTGCTTTTAATGCTGCGTTAACGCATGTAAAATTCAAACCTCATCAATTTTTCTCGCACTATCCGCATCCTTTAGATTCAAGTAAGGTTAAAGGTTTTGAAAAATTACTCCTCAAAGCGCAGGAAACGCCCAACTTGGTCTTTACACTGGATTCTATTGCTATTGATGTGAGTGGTAATAAGTTAGACAATATCAACGGTTTTGTGGGCATTGATTATGCCAGACTTACCAACGGCGAAAGAACATCGCGAATTGATTGGCTGCGTTTTAACGCCATCAATAAACCCAATTTACCGCATCAGTACATACTCCACTCTAACGCTGTAAATATCTCTTTTAAAACAAATTATATTTATGAAGATTGCATTTTGGCTCTGAAGCGTGCGGCTGCGTTTTATATCCCTGAAATGTTTGAAAAAGGGGAGGCTGTAGCAGCAAATAGCGCCACAACAGATGCAGAACAGGCTATTGATTTGGAACTCCATTTTTATTATTCCCAAAACCTTTTTAACTTGCTGCTTCCCAAGTTGAATATTGCAAGTAACACTATAGTTCATATTTATTTAGGAACAACAAGAGATAAAGATTTCTTGAATTTTTCATCGCCGCGCATCAATTATACCGGTTTGGGAAGGTTGAACAATATAGAACTCAATGGAGGAATGGGTGAAGACAACTTGATGGGGGTGCAACTGCAATGTGATTCTGTGAACATCCAACAAAAAAAAGGCGGGATGATCACCTTTTCAGATATTGACGTTTTTACACGCAGCAACAAAAAAGAGGTACAGTTTGCTACATCATGGCGCAATCCGAAAGGAATCTCTATTAATGAAAAAAATCATTTCAACGGAATACTTTTTGGAGACACTGCTCTAAATCCATCTCTTAAAATTACGGATTCAAAGCTATTTATTCGTGAATCAGAGTGGCAATTTTCAGGAAATAAAAATATGATCACCTATCTTCACAAAAACTTTCTTATAGATCAGTGTGTTTTATCTTCTACTGTGGGCACCATTAGTGTTAATGGAGAATTTTCGAAACAATGGGATAAGCAGTGCAATATCTTATTGGAAAATTTTGATCTTTCACTGCTCAATAACTTTACGGAAAGAATGCGTATGACCTTTAACGGCAATATGTCGCTTATGGGCATTATTACAGGAAAAGATGACCATTATGGCATAGAAGGAAAAACTTTTGTGAAAAACTTTGTATTTAATGAACAATCTTTAGGCGATCTGTTTTTAGATGCACTTGTTTTGGAAGATGGTGATCCTCATTTTATTGGAGGAATAATTTCCGGTTCAAAAGATTTCAATATAGATTTGGCAAAATTCTCCTACAACCAATATTTGGCTTTGAAGAACAGAATAGTAGCTTTAACCGGAAAATGGAATCTAAAAGAGAAAGACCTTCGCGTTCACGCCAATATGGATACTTTGAAAATAGGATTCTTATCACCATTTCTTTCTTCATTCAGCGATATTGTTTCAGGGGATGCTTCAGGGGTGTTAGATTTTATTATGACACCCGATTCGCTTTACTTCGATGGCAAAGTGAAGATTAAAAATGCGCAATTGGGAATTGCACCTTTAAATATGGTTTATAATATTGTTGATCAGGAAATTCTGTTTGACCATAAGGGCATCCTCTTTAATCAGGTTTCTATTCAAGATAAATTTAAGAATAAAGCAGTTCTTTCAGGTTATGTATTCCACAACAAGTTTAATGACTTTATTATAGATTTGAATATTTCCACCGATAGAATTATGGCGCTAAATACACCTAAACAAATGGATGCCTCTTTCTTTGGCGATGGTTTTGTTTCCGGCGATATTTCCATTCACGGAGACACGCAGCAGCTCAATTTTTCAAGTCAGAATATCAAAACGTTGCCCGGTTCAGCGATCACGTTTCCCATTACTTCGGCAAGTTCGGTTTCTGCGGCGAAAGGCATCTATTTTATAACCGGAAACACAAACAAGAGAAACGCGAGAGACGAGATGAACAAATCCTCTACCATTATGAACTTTGATTTTGTTTTTGATATTACGAGGGATGCCGATGTGAAGATAGAATTAGATCCTATTGACGGCATTTTAAAATGCAAAACATTGGGGAGATTACATCTACTTTATAACACAAACACAGATGATATGGATTTGAACGGAAATCTTTCCATTGTGAGTGGAAAATTCAATATGTCGCTAAAAAATTTCTTCCCCAAAGAGTTTACTATTGTGGAAGGGGGCACCATTTCTTTCTCAGGTCCACTCACCTCAGCGCAGTTGAATGTAAACGCTTTGTACCAAAAAACAGTCTCGCTCGCCCCATTAAGTCAAAACCTTAAACGCATCGGACGTACTGATGTTGCTGCATATTTAGGGTTAAGAGGTAATCTGATGAACCCAACGCCAAACTTCACTTTCAATTTTCCAAAATTGAATAATGACGATCAAATGGAGGTTTTTGAAGCATTAGACACCGCAAATCAGCAAAACGGAATACGACAATTTTTCTCGTTCGTTTTCTTGAACACGTTTATTACTTCAGAATCAAACCCAAACGCTCCCGGCGTTGGCATCGACATGGCAACCGGCATGCTGAACTCTTTTATTTCTGGGCAGTTAAACAATGTGAATATCGGAGTTAATTATGTTAACGATCAAGATGAGAGTAGTAATTATAGAGAATATTCCGTAAATGCTGCTGTGAACTTGTACAACGACCGAATTTGGCTTCGCACAAATTTAGGTTATGGGCATGGCAGTAGTAATAGTAGCGATGCCAGTAGCGGTAGCAGTGCTTTTGTGGGTGGTGTTGGTTTTGACGTGGATATTAACGAAAATTGGAAGTTTAACTTCTTCTATTTCAATGATCAATCCAACAATGACCCAGATGCCACTGGTTTAAAACCACAACAAGGCGGTGGTATCAGTCTGAAATACAGGCAAGATTTTAATAACAGAAAAGATTTTGTGGAAAGTTGGAAAATTAAAAAGAGAGAGAAAAAGAGCAAAAAAGAGGCATCATCAAATCCATAAAAAATGAATAATAAAAATTTCTTTACGGTTATTATTTTTCTGGGGATCCTGATATTTTTAGGATACCTCTTTTACAATGTTTTGATATTTATACTTTTAGCCATCGTTTTTGCATCAGTGGGTTCTCCATTGATGCAATTATTGCAAAAAATTAAAATTAAAAACAAGACCTGCTCTGCCTCACTTGCTGCAGGCATTACGCTTTTTGTGCTGGTGGCATTGGTGGCATTAGGTTTTTACATACTCATCCCTATTGTTATCAAAGAGATTGAAAGCGTTTCTTCGATCGACCCAACACTCTACACCCAAGCGTTGGAGAATTGGTTTGCCCAAGCCGATGCGCTCTTGAACCGATATGGCTTTCTAAAAGAAAATGAACATGTTATTGACATTCTTCTCCTACAAATGAAAACATTCATCGGCACGATTAGCATTTCAAGTTTAGCGGGCAATCTCTTTTCTTTTGTCGGCGCGCTGTTTATCTTGGTGTTTTCTGTTATTTTCCTTTCATTTTTTGCATTAAAAGACAAGGATATTTTTTTCAAGATGGTACGCCGCGCCATTCCTGTTTCATTTAGAGAAAATTATGATAGAATTTTAGTTCAATCGCGCGCACAAATTGTGCGTTATTTTGGAGGTGTATTCGTTGACAACATTATCATAGGGGTTACCATTGGCTTAGCGTGTTATTTTGCCAATGTTCCCAATGCCCTGTTAATAGGTGTTTTAGCCGGCATCTTTAATATTATTCCCTACATTGGTCCTTTCCTTGCCATGGGTTTAGGGTTGGCAATCTCCATCACTACACTGCTACCCACCGAGCCTGCCGCCGAAGTGTTCACGATGCTTTTCTGGAAAATGACCATCATCTTTGCCGTCATCAAAGCTATTGACACCTTTGCGCTCACCCCTGTTATCTTTGGCAGGAGCATGAAGGTGCACCCCGTCGAGATTTTCATAGTCATTCTCTTGGCGGGCTACGTAGGCGGCGTTGCAGGCATGATTTTCGCAGTGCCCGCCTATTCAATGATTCGGATTATTGTTAAGGAGTTTTTTGGGGGGTATTATTTTGGGGATGAGAGGGTGGAGTAGGCAGGATTTGCCTGAATAATACTACGAAAACGGCTCATTGCCTAACTTTGAAGGATTTATTTTTGCCAACATTCTCAGTTCGTACTAATATCCACAGAAAAACAGTAGTAAGATTTTGTGTTGGCATCTATTCTAAACCTGTCGTCTGCCCGATAGTTCACAATCCAAACAATTTGAGTTTCAGTGGAGAGGATACGAATCTTTTGTTTTTCTAAAATATTGATTTTCATATCTGTAAAAAAATCACTAAGTTTCTTTTTGGTTTGCATGCCGAAAGGGTGAAAAGAATCTCCTTTTTGCCAACCGCGAAGCTGTAAAGGAAAAGTGAGTTTATCTGCATCTACATAAATTACATTAGGAGATTTAACAAACTCAATATTAGTATTATTATTCATTTTTTCTACGGTGAAACCATGTTTTTTCAAATCATCAACAGTGCGAATAAGAATGGGCGTTACATTGTTTTCTTCTTTTGCTTCGATAAAAAAATGACGTCTATCCTTAATCAAAATATGGGTGTTGGAGATAAATCGTTTGCCCGACCCTGAATTAGAAGCCTTTAGGATGCTATCCACCTCATCGGCGTTGAAGCCGAAAGGGGTTAACAATTCGTATAAAATGAGCGGAATATTTTCAATCTGTTTTAATGCTTCAATTTCTATAAAAATTCTATTTCCTTTTTGCTGAAATAGCTGATTTCTATATTGCTGTATCTGTGTGTCGAAGAATTGGGTTTGTTGTTGAAACAAGGTTGCATTCTTATAAAATACATCAACACAATTAGAATTAACCTTTTCTAATTCAGGAATAATATGATGCCGCACCCTGTTTCTTAAAAAACTATCTTCCAAATTTGAAGAATCTACACAGAACCCCACCCCTTGTTCCAAACAATAACTTTCAATTTCCGAGCGTCGAAACCTCAGTAGGGGGCGGATAAGTTTGCCGTTTTTAGGGGGGATACCGCACATGCCGCGTAATCCTGTTCTCCGTAACAAGTTCATAATCAATGTTTCAACGTTATCATTAGCGTGGTGCGCCGTAACGATATAATGGTAGGTATTTCCTATTTCTTCAAACCATTGGTAGCGCAACTCCCGCGCCACCATCTCTATTGATTTTCCTGATGCTTGCTGCAGGTCAAGGGTGTTAAACTCTTTTACAAAAACTTGCTGTCCTGTTAAAAAAGGGAGATTTTCAACAAAAAACATCTCCTTGTTGGATTCTTCTCCGCGCAAATGAAAGTTACAGTGGGCAATATCAAAATTTAAGCGGCAGGAGGCAAACAAGTGCGCCAGTGCCACCGAGTCGCACCCTCCACTCACTGCCAATAAAAAACGTG
>WQSU01000084.1 GCA_009787675.1 Lentimicrobiaceae bacterium | reverse complement strand
CAGGATGTGCTGTTTTTCCCGCAGATGAGACCGGAATAATGGGCTAAATGAGGAAAATGTGCGAAGGGAACACGACCTTGCAGCATATTTTATTTTTCTATTAAATTTTTTTATACTCATTAGGAGTCAAACCCGTATATCTTTTAAAAAATCTGCCGAAATGAGACGGGGTACAAAAATGTAATATTTCACTGATATTTTTTGTGTTCATAGTAGTAGATTTGAGAAGCGCTTTGGCTTCCAATACAATATATTCGTGAATCCAGTCTGATGCGTGTTTTCTGCTTACTCCGTAGATTACCGATGAAAGATATTTGGGCGTAAGGCATATTTTGTCGGCATAAAACTTCACACTGTGTTCTTTGCGGTAATGTTCTTCAACCATTTTAATATACCGCTCATATAGGATGACATTATTATCTTGATTCACTTTTTCAGGAACATTTTGCCGAGCAACAATCAAATGATAGATGTTGTAGAAAGTAATTTGAAAATAACTTTGAATAATTTGCAGGCGATATGTATGGTTTGTATCCACAATTTTTTCTTTTATCCTGTTGAAAATCAGAATATATTCCTGCATTTCTTTTTCCAAAAGGTCAAAATAAGGTTGTTTCATCAGGTTGTTGTGCAGGTTTATTGTTTCAATAAAATGATTTTGCGAATTGAAAAAATTTCTTCTCAAAACCATAAAACCTGCCTTAAAATCGGGACTGATTTCTGTTGTTTGAATGATTTGGTCTTGCAGAAGGATACATAACTGGTTTTTCGTAATCATCATTTTTTTCAACCCAAGATTAAAATGAATAGAACCTTCCATACAAAACACAATAAAGGTAATTCTGTTTAGCCGTATGGGATAATCCGTTACAGCCATCAATTCCCAAACCTCCCTGTTTTCACTTGAAAAATTATCAAAAATCAAAAAACTGTCTTCGAGATTTTCATTTTCGATGTTATCCTTGATGACATTAAAGCCTATTTTTGTAATTTTATCTGACATATATTTCTTTTTTTATGTTCAAAAACGCCAATTTATCATATTTATTTGCAATAATACGACATTTTGAACAAAAATACAAACTTTTATGACTTGAAAGATATTGTTTATGCTTGTTTCTTTGCATTTTAATTTTAAACAGCAATAATAATTATCTAAATATTTAAAAATGAATAAACTATATTTAATATCAGCAATTGCATGTGTCTTATCTTGTGGTCAGATATTGGGGCAAACGACGACGACCACCACAAAGACGATAAAAACGGAGACTACAACGCCCGTTTCGCAACCGTCAAATCGGAATGGAAAAACAGAAACCATTACCCGTACCGTAACTATTAACTCTAATGGGGATAGTACCGCTACCATTACCCGCACTTTTTCGGGGAATATGAAAACATCACTCGGCATCAAAGCAAATGTAGGTTTTTCAAATTTCGTTATACGGGATATGCCTGATTGTCGAAGTAATATGGGTTTTAGTATGCTGGCAGGCGGTTTTATTAAACTTGAAAGCCGTTGTTTTGCACTTCAATACGAACTGTTGGTTCGTTATAGAAGTTCTGAAACGGAAGATACCATTATGCAAAATAAAACAAACTATCAATATTGGGGGCTGGAATTACCCATTTATGTTATGGGGCAAATACACACAAAAGCAGGGAAAATTTTCATTGGCGCAGGACCCTATGTTAGTTTTGGGATTGATGCAAAACAAACTCCCGAAAATGTTAATCTTTATAGAAAGAAAAACGCAACAGGAAAGGCAGTTATGCATCGTTGGGACTTCGGAATTGGAACGATGTTGGGCTTTGAATTTAACAACGGTATAAGCCTCAATGCTGGTTGTTATCAGGGCGGAGTAGTCAATGTATTATCTGCGGAAAAAGGCAATAAAAGTATGAAAAATCAAGCCGTTAATTTTGGGATAGGATATAAATTTTGAAAATCTTATCGCAAAGAGAAATAAATTTATTTTTGCCGCCTGAAAATTTTAAAATTATGTTGTTTTAAACACTATAGGTTTAAAAAATATTTATAAATCAACAAAATCAAGTATGAAAAAAATCATTTTAATTATGTGTATTGCAGCCGCAATGATGGTGGGATGTACAAAAAAAGAATCCCCGAAGAACCCCTTCTTCCAAACGTGGAACACGCCGTATGGCATCCCTCCTTTTGAAGAGATTAAGTATGAACATTATCTTCCTGCCTTTGAGGAGGGTATGAAACAGCAAAAAACAGAAGTTGACGTTATTTGCAACAATGAGGAAGCGCCCACTTTTGCAAACACTTGCGAAGCGTTGGAGTACAGCGGACAACTGCTTTACACTGTTTCTTTAGTATTTAGCAATTTGGAAGGCGCCTGCAACAGCCCTGAAATGGAGGAGATTGCAGAAACGGTAGCCCCACAACTTTCCGCCCATTCCGATGACATTAGTTTGAATAAAGTGCTTTTTGAACGTATTAAAGCGCTTTATGACAAAAAGGAAGACCTGAATTTAGAACCTGTGGAAATGAGGCTGTTGGAAGAACAATACAAGGGATTTGTTCGTGGCGGTGCGCTCATCCCCGAAGAACAACAACCCAGATTCAGAGAGATTAATGAAAAATTGGCATTGCTTTCTATCAAATTTGGAAACAATGTATTAAAAGCCTCCAATGGTTATAAATTGGTGGTGGACGACAAAGTGCGCTTGGAAGGAATGCCCGAAAACGCATTAGCCGCAGCCCTTGATTTGGGCGCTCAAGATGAAGCTACTAAAGGAAAGTATGTCTTCACCATTCAGTTGCCCAGCTATGAGCCATTGTTGCAGTATTGTAAAGACAGAGAACTGCGTAAAGAAATGTGGACTGCCTACGCAACACGTTGTACTTCTGATTCATTGAGCAATTTGGAAGTGATTGAAGAAACTGTGAACCTGCGCATTGAACGTGCTAAAATGTTTGGCTTTGATTCTCATGCCGCTTTTGTGTTAGACAATTGTATGGCAAAAACGCCCGAAGCCGTCAACAATTTGTTGATGCAAGTATGGAAACCCGCTATTAAAAAGGCAAAAGAGGAAGCCGCAGAATATCAAAAAATGATTGATGCTGAAGGTGGTAACTTTAAGTTGGAGCCTTGCGACTGGAGATATTATACCGAAAAACTGCGCAAAGAAAAATACAACATTAATGAAGAAGAAGTGAGCGTTTATTTCTCGTTAGAAAATGTGAAAAATGGAATTTTCATGTTAAGTGAAAAACTATACGGCATCACCTTCCAACCCAACCCCAATCTTCCTAAATATCACAATGATAATGAGGTGTTTGAAGTGAAACGCGGTGAAAACGTAATCGCTATTTTGTATATGGATTATTTCCCGAGAGAAAGCAAGGGGAGCGGCGCATGGATGACCAATTTCCGCGAACAATGGTACGACAAAGACGGACACAACGTGATTCCCATCGTGTCTTTAGTGATGAACAGCGCCAAACCTACGGCTGATGCTCCCGCACTTTTGTCGTTTGACCAAGTGGAAACTTTCTTCCACGAATTTGGACATGGCTTGCACGGCATGCTCACCAACTGCAAATATCGTTCATTGTCAGGCACAAATGTTTCCCGCGACTTTGTTGAGTTACCCTCGCAAGTGATGGAAAACTGGGCATCTGAACCGGAATTTCTTAAAATGTATGCCAAACATTACAAAACCGGCGAACCTATCACCGATGAGTTGATTGCAAAAATGGAAGCTACCTCCACTTATGGACAAGGTTTTATTAACGCCGAATTGTTGGCTGCTTCTTTCCTTGATATGAATTATCACACCCTTACCACTCCGGGAAAAATCAATGTGCTTGAATTTGAAGACCAGGCAATGAAAAAATTAGGCTTAATTCCTGAAATTATTTCAAGATATAAAAGCCCGTATTTTAAACACGTTTTCACCACAGGATACGATGCCGGCTACTATTCTTATACTTGGGCAGCTGTGCTGGATGCCGACGCCTTTGAAGCCTTCAAAGAAAAAGGAGATCTCTTCCACAAAGAAACCGCCGATTTGTTCCGTACCTTTGTTTTAGAAAAAGGAAATACGCAAGATCCTATGGATTTGTATGTTGCCTTTAGAGGTAAGAAGCCGGTGATTGAGCCGTTGTTGAGAAATAGAGGGCTGCTTTAGGAATTAGGAATTAAGAATTAAGAATTAGGAATTAAGAAATTAGGAATTTGGAATTATGAGAAAGGGGAGGGCATGGAGAATGCGCTCCCCTTTTTTTTTATCTGTATTCATGAATTAACAAAATACAAGGTGAATGTTTTTTTAGCATAAAAAATAAAAAAATAATTATTTTCGCCATTGTTTTTGCTAATTATGAAAATACGTTTATTCTTTTTGATTTTTTTAGTTGTTTTTTACTTTTTGAGTTTTGCTCAAGGTGCATCTACCACCCTTCAGAAAAAGAGTATTCTATTGGAAGAATTTACGGGAATCTATTGTGGTTATTGCCCACAAGGACATGAACTTGCCCATTATTTGATGAATGCCAATGAACATGCTTACGTGGTTGCCATTCATGCAGGTTTTTTGGCTGAACCCGACTACGGAGATCCTGATTACAGAATTGCCGGAGGTGAAATTTTGGATGCATCGTATAATGATTATGGATATCCATCCGGGTTGATCAACAGAAAACTTTTTGACGGAACCTATATTATGAATAGGGGAGGGTGGATCAAATCAGCCAAAGCTACTCATGCAGAGGATGCTCCAGTAAATATTTTATTGACAACTGTTTTTGACGGGAACACCCATAAACTTTCTGTTAAAGCAGAAGGTTACTACACAATGGAAGTAACGGAAGCATCTCACAGATTGAATATTGTAGTTATTGAAAATAACATCATTGGTCATCAGAGTGGTATTGGCGGTGGTAGTAACTATCTTCATAACAGAATGTTGCGTTCTTTTATAACGCAGATGAATGAAGCGGTGTGGGGGGAAGAGATTGTAGCGCCCACGCAGGGAAGCTATTTTGAGTTTAACTATGATTATGATTTACCCGAACACATTAATGACATTCCCATAAAACCGGAAAATATTGAAATCATTGCCTTTGTATGCGCTGGAAAAACAGACGTGCTGAATGTAACGGGGGCGAAACCTTCTTATATCAATTTTGTAAAACCTTTTGAAGCCACATTGTTGGAAGCTGAACGCAAAATGGGCGCCCGTTATGGGTTCAATTTTTTTGACGCACAATTGCAAAATCTCTCCCACAAAACCATCACTTCGGCAACGTTTGAACTCAATCTAAACGGAGAGATTCAAAAAATAGAATGGAATGGAGAGATTCCTGCTTTTCAAACCCGTCCCGTTTTATTAACCATTGAGCCATACATTATTAACACATCAAACCAATATGCCATTCAACTGATCGCTTTAAACAATGAACCTTATAACGGAAATACCATTTCAGGCAGTTTTAATGAACCGGTTGCCACTACTCCCAAGATATTTATAGAGATAAAAACGGACTTGTATGCAGATGAGAATCAGTTTGTAATAAAAGACAGGGATGGGAACATTGTTGCCACGTTTGGTCCTTACAAATCGAATGAGGTAGCTGTTTACAACGAAACCATTACCCTTGATAAAGATGTAACCTACTGCTTAGAAGTGATGGATCAATGGTGGGATGGCATGTTGGAACCTCGCGGCTATATTAAGTTGCATAGCGAAGATGGAGAATTGATTACACAGAATTATCAAATTTCGCTGTTTGGGGAAAAAGTATTTATTCACACTTCAAAAGAATCTTCTTCTATAGTTTCCCATACTATGCAACAGAGTCATATCTTTTATGATACTTGGGAGCAGCAGATAAAAATCTCGTTTTTTCCTCTTGCTACCGGCAAGATTGAGTTATTACTTTATTCCGTTACGGGCGTATTGTTGTTAAAAAAAACTGTTTATGCAGAAGAAGGAACAAAGTGTAACCTGTCTTTACCTGCATCCCACTACGATAATGGAATCTATTTTATACGAATTGAAACAGAAAAAAGTACCATCACCAAAAAAATCATAAAATATTAACCTTAAATTATTAAATCTTTAAATTATTAAATTATTAAATGATAAATTACTATGAAAAAACCCCACCTCCTTTTAATATTTTTATTGGCGCTAACTATTATCTCCCAAGCCCAAAACCGCAGCATAGCCCGCGGGGCAGAGCCCGAAGAATTATACGTATATACAGAATGGTACGGTATCTACAACCCACTGTGGGGAAGTTTTGATACTTTACGCCTTGCTGTTTGTCGACTCACCGAAAACGGCAAAAAGCTAACTATTCAGTGTGATTTTGATGCTGTTACTGAACCCCTATCTGCTGTTATTCTTGCCGATGCTACCTCCGGCGTGCTTTATAACAAACGCGTACATTTAAAAAACGATGGATACACCTATACACAACTTTGGGCGAGTTTCGATTATGGGGAAAATTGGGTATTTCGCGAGGAAAATAAAGGGTCTAAAGGCTATACATCAGGATTTCCAGATAGTGTCATTTATACAACAGGTGAGAATAGAACATTGCTGCAAAGCAGAAATTCTGGTGAGTCTTTTGAATTTTATTTTGAAATACCTATTCCTTATTCTTCGGGTTTACCTGGTTTTAAGGAATGTGAATTTTTTGGCTTGGGCGGTAATAGTTCTAATTTTGAGGTACATTATACAAATGATTGTGCTAATTCTTTTACTGTAATTCCAATATACAATCAATTTATCACAGATTTGGCACCATATCCAGATATTTACCGTGGTAGCTTGTCGGGAGAACTCTATATTAGTGCAACGTTTCTTGATCCGGAAAATAACAATAAAAGAATCTATAAAGCCTCCTTTAGCGCAGATACGGGACATTCTTTTCGCCATGTGTATGTCAGCGAAAGTTATTATCCATGGGATAATGGAAGACCTTCATTCATGTCGGATAGAGAGCCTGGTGTGTTTTATATTATTAGAGGTTATTTAGTCGAAGATACGAATCCGTTGGGTGAACATATAAAACTATGTATTGAATATTACAGAGATTACGGAGAAACGCATGTTGCTACGTATTGCCACGATCTAACCAAGAATTACGGCACTTCATGCGAGGCAGTTAGCGATTTGGTTTCAGAAAAATGTAATAACGATTGCATCCTGCTTACTTGGAGCGAACCTGAAAGTAGTTTGCCTGTGGAAGGGTATCATATTTTCCGCAATAGCATATTGTTAACAGAAGAACTGATTACCGACACCGTATTTTTTGATAAAGACCTGCCTGTTGGAGATTATGAGTATTATGTGGTTGCGTATTACACAAATGGCTGTATATCGGATACGTCGAATCATGTTGCAGAAACGATAGAACTGGGCATTGAAGAATTACGAATTACGAATTACGAATTAAGAGTTTATCCGAACCCAACGAACGGAGAATTGAGAATTAGGAATTACGAATTAGGAATTATGGAGGTTGAGGTGTTTGATGTTTATGGTAGAAAAGTATCATTTCTCACCTCTCATTCCTCACCTCTCATTTCTATCAACATTTCCCACCTGCATTCCGGAATCTATTTTATACGAATTGAAACAGAAAAAGGTACTATCACCAAAAAAATCATAAAGTATTAACCTTAAATCAAATTTATTATGAAAAAACTTTTATTCTTAATCACCATGGCTCTGCTCTTCCCCACAATTGCATGGTCTCAAAACTGGGTACCACTTACCAAAACAGAGCCTGCCGAACCCGAAATTGCTATTATCCAATCCGACAATCGTCAGGTAGGTTTTACGGTTGAGTTGTCTGGCTTTTTTTCTACCTTAATCACGGAAGCAAGAGTGAATTATCAACGTCTTTCCATTTCCGGATATGGAGTAACGGGAGAAACAGGAACTCCTGAAATACCAGTCATACGCAAACGAATTGCCATACCGGTTTGCGATAAAATCCATTATTCAGTACAAGTTATTGAAAGTCAAATCTTAGCGGGGTATAGAGTATATCCTGTGCCGAAATTACAACCCGACACAACAGGCATGTTGCAAGAGGTGTTTACGATTAAACCCTCCGTTTATTTACAAAACGCCCCTATACCCGCAGAAAGTTACTTGTTGGGTGAAACAGGCGCGCTGCGCCATCAGCATTATGTGGAGCTTGAAATACATCCCATTCAATTTAATCCGGTAACCGAACAACTACAGGTTGCTACCGCTATGGAGATTATCCTCACTTTCGACAAGCCTGTTACCGACGTGAATGTGCCTACTGGCATTTTTAACAAGGTGGCAGCAACCTCCTTTATGAATTATAAAGACAACGGATGGAGTGCTATAATGAACGATAAAGCTTTTGAAAAAGACGGCTTTAAACCCGGTAATGTAGAATGGATTAACCTGATTGATACGGCGCAAGCGTGCCAAATTACGGCAGATTACCTCATTATTACTGTTCCCGAATTTTTTACGCCAAACGACCCCCATTCGCAATTAATTCGCTTGGCAAATCACCGAGCGTATTACAATGGCTATGATGTGGCTATCGTGAATTTGGAGCAAATTTTGGAGTTGGATTTTTATTATGAGGGATCCTCAAATTCATGGGAACCATTTGATAAATACATAAAGGAGCAGCGTATGCGTACCTTTATCCGTCGCGTTTTCGAGGGGGCAAATGCACATCATGTGGGGGCTGACAGTTGCTTGGCTTTCGTACTCTTAGTGGGAGATAATTACGGGGAAAATGAGGGGATGCCTACGGGTAAGGAACATGGAATTTATTGGTTTGACTCTTCAAATGAGATATATGCATCAGATTATTATTTCACCTGCATCACCAAAAATGCAGCAGGAAAGTATGATTCTGATGGCGATTTTTGGATAGGCAGGTTTAGCGTAGAGGATACAACACAGCTATTCAATTTGGTGCAAAAAAACATCAACCACGAAACAGAATACAGTCCAAAATTTTGGCGCGAAACAGCAGGGAGTACTTCAGCATGGCAATTCAATACTATGCTTCCGACGTATCACAATTTTATCACTAATTTATTAGATAACTGCGGATGGAATTATGTTCCGGTAATAGGTTTGAATTCCAGCACACCATTAAAAA
>WQSU01000083.1 GCA_009787675.1 Lentimicrobiaceae bacterium | reverse complement strand
AAAAAAGACTATTATAACAGGAACTGTAGAGCCGAGAAACGAAGTGGCAATCAAGCCGCAAATTTCAGGAATCGTTATAGAATTGTATAAAGAAGCGGGGCAACTGATCAAAGCCGGCGATGTGATTGCTAAAGTAAAGGTAGTGCCGGATATTGCCCAACTCAACAGTGCCGAATCGCGGTTGAAAACTTCCGAAATCAACTTGGAACAGGCGCAGAATAATTTCGAAAGGACGGAAACGCTTTTCAAATCGGGCGTTTCCACCAAAGAGTCTTATGAGCAGGCTCAAACCGCCTTGCTAACAGCTAAGGAAGAGGTGAACAACGCTCAAGAAAACCTGCAAATTATTAAAGAAGGTATTTCAAAAAGCACGGAACAATACAGCAATACATTGGTTAAATCCACCATTTCGGGTATGATTTTAGATGTTCCAATAAAAGTGGGAAATTCTGTTATTCAAGCCAATACATTTAACGACGGCACTACCATCGCCACTGTTGCCAACATGAACGACCTGATTTTTGTGGGAAAAGTGGATGAAACCGAAGTGGGCAGAATCGGCGTTGGAAACCATGTAAAGCTGATTATTGGCGCCATACAGGATCGGAATTTTGAAGCTGAATTGGAATACATCGCCCCCAAGGGCACCATGGAAAACGGCGCGACCCTCTTTCAGGTGAAAGCGGCTGTGCATAAAACAAGCGACGGCACGTTCATTCGTTCAGGATATAGTGCTAATGGAGAAATTGTTACTGAAAAATCCGAAGATGTTTTAGCAGTTCCCGAATATGCTTTAGAGTTTGCTGCCGATTCGGCTTTTGTTTATGTAGAAAATCCGGAAAAAGAAGGAAAGGAGAAATATGCAAAAACTCCTGTAGTGATAGGGCTTTCCGATGGTTTTTATGTAGAAATTAAAGAGGGCGTTGCGGCAGATATGGCGTTGCGGGGAAAGGTTATTGACGATAAGATTAAACCTGTGCCGCCTAAACCGTAGTTTTTCTCCTTGAATAAAACCACCGTTGCATCCTGTTTTCACTCCACGATTGTGTTATTTTAACAAAAAAATACATAATAAGCAAAGTGAACAGAAACCTGAAAATGAACACCCCAGAAACTTTTGCCCCAATAGAAATCATGAGAATAGAATCTTCCACAACACTGTGAAACAAAGACATCAACAGTAAAGCATAGCAAACATTTCTGCGTTCTAACTTTGTTTGCTGCACTTCATTAATAATGAGCCCGCCGCCGTACGCCAACCCCAGCGTCATCCCAATAACGGTGATGGGAATTACCTCTTTTCCAATGCCTAAGAATTTTAACACAGGATAAAACCATTGGTTTATCTTTTCAATGATGCCCACACGTTTTAAAATATCCATAATAATAATCAAACCCGTGATATAGCAAAAGACAATGGCGTAATTTTTCAATTCACTGAGCGCCCAGGCGCCCAAAGTGGCGTTTTCGGAAATTGCTACAATTTTCTCTATTCCTGTAGGAATATTTTGATATACATTAAAAATGTTATATATCTGATATAGAACAATTCCTGCAAAAAACCCCAACAGAAACCGGAACAAAAACGCGGCGCCGGCTTTCACTCCTGCTTTTTGCGTAATGGCTAATTCAACAGGCAGTGTGTGCGCAATTAGGATGATGGTGGACAAAACCGTTATCTGCGCAGAGGTTAAACTCACTCCGATAGAAAAATAAGTAATAATACCGGCGTAAATGTTGCCCAACATGGCGGAAGCCCAAACCAACCCCATTTCTCCGGGCAGCCCCATCACGCTCATGAGGGGCGCCAAGGCTTTACCGATATACACAATCAACCCTGTTTCCTGCAAGATCTTCACCAAAATAGAAACGGGTATCATAATCTTAAAAATTTTGATACTCGTGGTAATGCTTTGGCGAAACCAAGATTGTACGATTGCGGTAAGGTTCATAAATTAAAGGGGGCGAAAATAGTGTTTTTGTAGTATGGTTAACAAAATATGCAGTTACCCTCCAGTCATAAACATTGAACCTTGAATTTAAAGCACTTAATATCTAATCTATAAACTCTACTCATACACCACCAAATATACATCCTCCCCTTCTCGTTGCAAATTCAACTGTTCTCTGGCATATTGTTCCAATTTCCCAGCCGTATCATTCTCCAACTGTTCAAAAGTATATGTATTGTTAATTTGGTTTTTTGTTTTTGCAATATTTGCGTCCAATTGTTCAATCTTCAAATTTAACTCTCTGTGTTTATAGATGTTATTTTCAGAAAAAAAGAATAAATACACAAAAAAAACAACTGCGGTTACGGCGCTGATTATGACAACATGTTTACGATTCATCACACTATTTTTTAAAAAAATTGGAGGACAAAAATAAAAAAAATCAAATAAAAAGCGTTTCTTTGCCGACTTAATCCGATAATGAGCGATTATGTTATTTATATAGTTATATAATAGTGTGAGATATGGAAAAAAAAGTGAATCAGTTTGATGATAAAGATTTTTCGCAGGGCGAAAATTTAGAACAATATTTAGATTTAGATATCCGAATTCCGATAACAGAGGAAGCAAAAAAGATTTCTGCCAATACATTTCATAGCCGCGGGCTCACCGAAGCGCCCGAAATAGATGAACATCATTGCAATAAATATCTTTTAAGTTGCTGTAAATTAGCAACACACGATTGGATTGAGGAGTTAGAGATTGCACCCTCATTTAAAGAGTTTCCCATTTGTGAAGTGCGCTTTAAAAATAGTCATAAAGATTTTTTCATTTTGCCGGAGGAGGGTGAATTTAAAGTGGGCGACATTGTTGCCGTGGAAGCGCAAACAGGACACGATATCGGCATCATCTCCCTGTTGGGATTAACCGTAAAAAAACAGCTCACCAAAAAGCGTGTAAAACAGGAAGATGTAACAAAAAAACTGTATCGCCATGCACGCGTAGCCGATATTGACAAATGGATTAGTACCGTGGATTTAGAGAATACAACGATGCTCTCTTCCCGTTATATTGCATGGGATTTGAATTTGAATATGAAAGTTAATGACGTTGAATATCAAGGAGATGGAACTAAGGCGGTTTTTTACTATTCGGCAGAAGATCGCGTAGATTTTCGTGAGTTGATTAAGATATTGGCAGAGCAGTTTAAGATTCGTATTGAGATGCGACAAATTGGTGTGCGACAGGAAGCAGCGCGTTTGGGCGGATTAGGCACTTGCGGACGAGAGCTATGCTGTTCTTCATGGCTCACCGGATTTCAATCTGTATCTACCACAACCGCCCGCACACAGCAACTTACGCTCAACCCTCAAAAACTGGCGGGCATGTGCGGAAAACTGAAATGCTGCCTCAACTTTGAACAGGAAACGTATCTTCAAGAACTGAAAGCATTCCCGCAACCCAATGTGCATCTGTTAACAAAAAAAGGAAAATGCTTCTATAATAAAATTGATATCATGAAAAAAGTAGTATGGTATCATTATGCAGATGACAATTCCACCATTTTTGCCATTCCTTTAGAGCAAGTGAATCAAATTATTGAGATGAACAAAAACGGGAAACGCCCAGAAACTCTTGAAGAATTTGCTGTAGTGAACCAAAAGAAAATTGATGAAGGGGTTCACTATAGTTTGGATGAACTAAAAAATATTGAAGACAAGTAGAGAAATATTATCAGTCATCAAGGTTTTGAAAATAATTATACACTATCTCACGGTCTCGGTGTAATTGCTCTATTAACTGCTCCGTGCCTGAAAATTTGATTTCATCGCGAGTTTTATGCAAAATCTGGAAATCTATCTGTGCATCATAAATGTTTTGGTCAAAATCTAAAATATGAATTTCTATACTTACCTCCTGCAAATCAAAGGTAGGGCGTGTGCCCACATACAGCATACCTTTAAACACTTGGTTATCAACAGTAACAAACACGGCATAAACGCCCTTTTCAAGATTTGAATCGTTGTTATTCAATTCTATATTAACTGTTGGGAAACCCAAATCCTTACCTTTTCCTAATCCGTGTACTACAGTTCCTAAAAATTTTTTATACATGAAAAACGAGTATTTTAGTAGCAAAAATATAATTTATTTGCAATGAAGAGGTTTAATCAATATTTTTTTTAAATCTTCGTAAAACGTGATTTTACTATATACAAAGTTTTTTAATAATCGTACATAAAATCATTTTTTTCTTAACTTTTTTTTGTTGATATTTGGCACATCTAAGAAAGGATAAAAATAATTTGTTAATTGTTTCACTATAAAAAATTTAGAAAAATTATATGGCGACAGAGGTGTCAAAAATCACAAAAGATTACCAACAAGTATGGACTAACTGTTTGAGTATCATACGTGATAATATTGATGAACAAAATTTTCAGACATGGTTCACTCCTATCAAACCTATCGGGATTGAAAAAACGACCTTAACTTTGCAAGTTCCCTCCCACATGTTTTACGAATGGTTGGAAGAACACTATATTAACCTACTCAAAAAGGTAATCAAGAAAGAATTGGGAGAGCTTGGCAAGTTGCAATATCGCGTTGTGATGGAGAAGAAAAGCAGCAATTCCGAATCGCAAACCATTAATTTGCCCTCCAATCCACGCCAAGCTACCTCCAATCCGCCCATCAATGTTCCTATTGAATATTATAAGTCCGGAAACAAAGATATCCCTGCGCCTTTTGTAGTTCCCGGTATAAAAAAACATAAAATTCCCTCTAATTTGGTTGAATCCTACAATTTCGACAATTATGTGGAAGGCGAGTGCAACAGGCTGGCGCGCACTGCTGGCTATGCCATTGCACAAGATCCGGGCGGCACATCCTTCAACCCCTTCTTTATCTATTCTGAAGTAGGACTTGGAAAAACGCACTTAGCACATGCTATTGGACTGCAAACGAAAGTGAATTTCCCAAACAAAACAGTTTCTTATATCAATGCCGATACTTTCTACCAGCAATTTTTAGAAGCCGTTAAAACAGGAAATCGGAACGACTTTATTTTATACTACCAATCTATTGATGTACTGATTATTGACGATATTGAGCACCTTGGAACAGGTAATAAAACCGCAACACAAGAGGCGTTTTTTCACATTTTCAATCATTTACATTTAAAGAAGAAGCAGATTATCATTACTTCAGATAAATCGCCCGTTGATATCTCCGGTTTTGAGGCGCGACTACTTTCCCGTTTTAAATGGGGATTAACAGTGGAATTAACCGTACCTGATTTCGACACACGCACTAAAATTTTGCTGAAGAAGTTGGAAAACAACGGTATTAACTTTCCTGAAGAGGTGATCACCTACTTGGCATTGCGCATCACTTCCAACACTCGTGAGTTGGAGGGCGCCATGATTGCCATTTTAGCGCAAGCTTCGCTGAACCACCGCCCTGTAACCATTGATTTGGCAAAAGAGATGGTGGATAAATATGTAAAAAGCACCGCCAAAGAGATCTCCATTGAATATATTCAAAAGATTATAGGAGAATATTTTAATGTTTCTGTTGAAAAAATAAACAGCAATAAAAGAGACAGGGAGGTAGTTCAGCCTCGCCAAATCTGCATGTTTTTTTCCAAAAAATACACCAAACTTCCATTAGCCACCATTGGCGCCCACTGCGGTGGAAAAGACCACGCCACGGTGCTTCACGCCTGCCGCACCATCTCAAATCTTTATGAAACAGATAAAAAAATGAAGATTTATATTGATGAGATTGATAAAAAGATGAAGATTTGAGTGGATAGAGGGGGACAGAGATGATGATATCTTTAGGAAGGAATTGGAAATTAGGATTTTGTTTGTAGTGTTTTACCGTGAACCTTCTCTTTTGCCACCTTCTGCTCAGGGATTACCTCTTTTCTTACCTCAAACGCATCATTCATAATGAGTAATGCAGACTTTTCCAAAAGTAAATCCTTGTCAACTTTTTTGCTTTTTAAGGCATATCTCCAAATAATGGATTGGTTAGGCGCCAAATTTGCCGTTAGAAATTCTACGCGATCCTCTTTCTCTGCCTGCATACCGGAGGTTTCTATCCATTGAATTTGAGAGTAAAAGAGTTCCTGTCGTAAAGTGATGGCGGTTTGGTTTATGCCGTTTGTGAACACAAAGGTAACCCATAGTGTATCTGAATTTTCGTTGGGTTGTGTTAGGGTTTGGCTGTATTGCCAGAGCAACTGCCCGTTTTCGTTGGTTAATCTGTTGTTCTGTCCGTAAGTTGTTGTAAAGGAAAAGAGGAAGGTAATGAGCCAAAAAATACACAGAGGACACAGATTGTTCTGATTCTTATAAATTTTTATCATAATATTTTATCCTTTAACCGTTGGCTGAAGCCAACGGCAATTAAATTTTAATTCTTAATTCCTAATTTATTCCCCACAGGATTAGCATAAATTTCAAGCAAATAGCTCATCATTTTCTCTTGTGGCACATCAGGAATAAGGGATTGCATGTTTAAATAATCAGTAAAGGCTAATTTTTCTTCTTTTGTGTAATGTGTAGCAAATTGTTCAGAATTTTTTTGCATATCCCATGCGATGAAGTTTTGGGGATGAAGCACATAATGTTCATAAATTTGGCGGTCAATTTGCTCGCATATCACTCCAAGTTGTTCGTTTAAAGAAAGGTTGGAAGGGATTTTTTCAAACTCTTTTTGAAGTGGTGTTCCAATGACTAAATTCACTGCACCCTTATATCCGGTAATGCCGTTGATGATACTGTGGGCATCTTCGCCGGGTTGTTTGATGTAGGGAGCATCTTCAGAAAGCGCCAACTCGCGTGCTTTGAGTTGCGCACAGGGTTCATATTGATAGGAAACGGTAATGGGCGTAATCTGCATTTGCTGCAAGGTTTGCAGGGCGTTCTTCGGCGTAGCCAGGGTTAACATTTTCAAGAGCCCTTGCTGCGTTTTGTCGTCTCCGTTTTTGGTTCTGCCGTTTCCTTGTGCAATCCACACAGATTCTTGCTCTTTAAAAATGGAATGATGTATGTATGAGGAAAGCAGGCGCGTGTTGAGGATGCTTTCTTTTAATGTGCCGGAGCGGAGTACCAAAAACATTTTATGCAAGCGCGACAGCTCTAAAAAAAGCGGTGTTGAAACAAGATTATCGCCAATGGCTGAGCGACTTGCAGGATATCCATTTTCAAAACGATAGATTTGCAACAATGTAGAATCCCACACTATATCTCTATGGTTACTAATAAATAAGTACTGCTTTTTGGGGTCAATATTTTCAATTCCGGAAAAATGGATTTGAGTGCAGGTTTTTTTTGTAAAATATTGAAACACCTTGTAGGCTAAAGCCAGATGAAAGTCAAACTGGGTTTTGCATGCCAATATCTCTTTTACCCAATCGTTTATATTTATTTTATCTTCAAAAATTTTTAGTTTTTGAATCATCTTGGGGTCGATAAACAATTGTTTTATCGCCGCTATCGTTTCTTCTTCAGAGTAAGGACGAATGCTGTTGAATAGATTTTTCATGATTCTTTTTTAAGCACAACGATTTCAAAGATGGAGTAAGAGAAATAGATCAAAAGGAATGCTCCTGCAAAATTCCATCGATCTTCTTTGTTTAAAATGATATATAAGACTAAAAAAAGTATGATAGATAACATTTTTACGATGCGGGAGACCATGTAGCCGGCAATAAATTTATTTCCGGTAACCTGATGTTGTTTTCTTAAAACCACAAAGAGTGTAAATTGTGTAATCAGAAAGAAGAAAATGACGATGAACGGAATAGCTGGTGAAGCATATTGCGGAAAAATCCACTGGAATACAACGCCAAGCGCTGCCATAATAACTGAAAAAACAATCAGCCGGAAAGCAAATTTGCGAATAGGGATTTTACTCATCAAATTATACAATTATTCATTGTCAATACCGGGGATTGGGGTAGGGGAAGGGTTTTGCATCACACAATTGCCCACGAAGTTAGCGCCGGGTTCAATGGCAATTTTGCTAACACGGATATTTCCGGTTAGTATTGCAGAGGCTTTTAAGGAGAGTATCTCTTTTGCCGTAATGTCTGCTTTTGCTTCTCCTTCAATCTCTACGGAATGACATTGGATTTTTCCTTCAATTAATCCTGTTTTTCCGATAAAAATCTTTGAATTGGAAGTAATGTTGCCTTTTAAGATACCGTCGATTCTGCAATCGCCTGAAGAAATCAAATCTCCTGTAAGCGTAGTTCCGGCGGCTATAATATTGATTCCACCGATCTCTTCTTGTTCTAAATTTTTTGCCATATTGAGTTGTTTTTGAATGAATTTTTTTTTTTTGTAATTTGCGCGAAAATATGAAATATTTGAAAATTATAATTATTTCGCCAAAAATTACGATTATGAATCAAAAGTTTTCATTTATTACATTTATTTTCTGCGTAGTAGTTTGTGCAAATTGTCTTGCGCAGCAAGATTCTTTATTCAGAACTGAAAAAGAAAAAAAGATATTAGGGGGCACAATTATCAAAGTTTCCGATACGCTTTGGTACCGTATTTACAATCCGGAACGAGGCTATTTTCAAAAAGCCAATTTCGACAAAAGTGATCCGAGATTTATGGTAGCCAATGAAAATCAAACTTTTAAATTTGGTATTGGAGGAACAGTTAATTTGGTCGCTTTTACCGATTTTGCTGGAACTATTCCCAGTAATGATTTTGTTACTTCTTTAATCCCCATTCCTACAGATAATTATGGGCAATTTGACCTTTATGCAAATTATTCACGCCTGAATGTCAAAGTGATAGGAAGAATCAAACAACATACTATTGTTTCTTTTATTGAAGGAGGCTTTTCTGGAGCGGGCAATGCTTTTAAACTACGGCACGCATACGTCTCTTTTCTTGGCTTAACGGTGGGGCAAACGTGGAGTACGTTCATGGACTTGAAGGCGTCGCCTCCTACTATCGACGGCGAAGGTCCCAACAACCAAATAGCCTTGCGACACCCGATGATACGCTATACCTATTATTATAAGAATAAGCTTCAGGTTGCTTTTGCCGTGGAGATGTCGCAACTCTTAATGAATGCTGATGCGGTGAGTCGGTTTGGGGTTTATCCTCAGAAGCAGCGCATTCCGGATTTTATTGCCCATATTAAATATCAAGACAAGTTTGGGCATATTCAGTTGGGCGCGCTGCTGAGTATGATCAATTATGGCGATTCTACGCAAAACAAAAAGTCGCTTTATAT
>WQSU01000082.1 GCA_009787675.1 Lentimicrobiaceae bacterium | reverse complement strand
CAATTTATCGTAGATGAATTTAATTTCGATAACTTTGCTTTCTTCCAACTTGGATAATGACTTTATTTCTTCTATAACAACCGGGTTTGAGTGGACAAAATCAAGTACTTTCTTCCCAAATGTTATGTCCGTTGACGTTAGGCTTTTTTGTTCTTTCAAGTTTTTTAGCAATCCTGAAATCAATATGAAATCAAATTCAACAGGTTTGTATTTGTTGGTATAGATTTTGAATCCATCCCAAAATTTCAATCCCATTTTATGAATTTCACTGACCAAAAACATGGTATCTTCTACATTATTCTCATAAATTTCCTTTTCATTTTCTCGCAGCGCCTTCTCTTCTTCGGAAATCAGATAATCTTTTAAAATATCAACTAAATTTTCCGGATAAGCAGTTTCTTGCAGTTTTCCCCAGGAAGATTCACGTTTTGCATATTCAGAAATCAAACTGTCTTTTGCGCCTGAGATGATGTGGTCGTGGACGAATATCAGGAGTTTTTTCAAATGACTATTCAGATTATCATCGATTTTTTGTTCCTCGTAAATTTTCCACAAGTCAAGACAATTTTTTGTGAGAAAATGAAAATAAGAAACTGCGTAGGCAACAGTAAGTGCTTTTATATTGGTGTCGCCGATTGCATCAACATTTTTTCTTCCAAAAAGCTTATCAACGGTTTTAAACAAAATGGCATTTGTAATGAGTTTTCGATAAAAATTTTCGCCCGGAAGTTTGTTTTTATCAACAAGTTCTTTGATTTTTTTCGTGTAGTGGATGAAGTTTTTCTGCGAACCCTGCGAAACGTAATGAGGTTCTAATTCCCAAGCGTTAATATACTTGGCGATGTCTGATTTTACAAACTTCAAATTTGACGGATTTTGTTCTTTAAATTTCTTTTGCTGTGCAGGCGTTTGTTTGTTCAATGTTTCACGATATTGTCCGTGAGCACGTTCAAAAAACCATAAAAATGACTGATTTTTGTTTTCAGGATTAACAACATACTTTTTTCTCGACAAGTTTTCAATCTGAATGAAATACGGATTGTTTGACGACAAGTCAAGTTCAGAAACTTTGTTCTGACTGTTTGCAAAACGTGAAATATTTGGAACTTCAATGTTTTTCTGTTCTTTATCTTTAATTACAGTAAGTTTCATTTGAACAAAGATTTTGCTCAAATCCACCTCTTTATACTTTTTTTGAGTGTGATATAGCGAAGCCGTTGTTTGTCCGCCATTAACAATTTGAAAATCGTTAAGTTTTGAAATGATTAGTTGATTGTTTATGATTTTTGTTTCGATACTTTCGGCAGTTGCAGAAATTCCGTTATTGTAAGGCAAAAACATTTGTGGTTTACTGCGAATGGTATCCCTGATGCCTTTGTTAAACTTTCCTGCCTGTCCTAAAAATGCACGAACATTGCTTTCTAACAATTCATTAGAAAATTCTTTGTACAGTTTTGCCAAAATTTCACCCGGAACTATTGACAAATAGCAATCATACATTTCATCAACGGTTGGAACTTGCAAACACTGTAACCCATTGCCCTCATCTGTAAATTTCTCAAAATCAATTTCTATTGGCTCATGTATGCTGTTCGATTCATTAATTTTGAACAGGCGCGAAATATCCCATGTATGTACAAAGACCTCAATGCCTGCTACTTCAAATTTTTCTCTGTCGTGATTTGAAAAACCATTTATCAAAAAATAAACATTGATCCTGTCAAAATCTGCTGCCTGTTTGCCGATTATTTTTATCAGTTCGTTTAATTCGGTATGCGAGGGGTCAGTGTAGTCTATGTGACGTTTCAGTGAAGCATTGATAAAACGCTTCATTTGATTCAGAGATTTTGTATAATCCTCTTTGGTAATATTGTATTCATAATTATCAGTTCTATAATTGGTTATAAATAAGTCCAACGTTGTATAATACGTTTTTCCATTTTCATCTTTGAATAAGTCCTGCAAACAGTATCCGTTTATTTTCCAGTCAATTCCACCCTGGCTGTTTGGATGAATGTATGATAAAACTCTTGCTCCTTCTGATTTTCCAATAGATTCCAATACTTCAATACAGTATTCCGTAAATTTGTCTTCAAAACTTGCGCCTTCACCCTCGGAATAGACGAGCGAAGCAACGTCTGACTTTAGTTCTTCCATATAGTTTTGTAAGGCTCTTTCCATTTTAAATTTTTTGTAAAACAGCTTCAATATTGACGATAAATTGTTCAATAGCAGATAATTCTATAGAATATTTTACATCGTAAATACTCAAGGGAATTTGACTTTTTACAATTTTTGGAAAACTATCTGCAACTTCAAAAGCAAGTGTCTTTTTTAGTGAATACATTTTGTTGTAATGTGATTTATCGTCTTCAAAGTAGCCGATTAACATTAATTTCTCGTTGAAAAGTTTCAATTCGCCAGCATTTACAGAAATTTTATGCCTGATCTGTTCCACTAATGAAGTTAAGGAAAAACCATTTTCCTTGATTTCTTCGGCTGTGTATAAAATTAGAAACAATTCATTCAAACTTTGCGTATCTAATTGTCTTTCACTTGAAATTGTTACTTTTGGAGTCTTTGCAGAAGTAAATTTTACTTCAACTCCCGTTGCACCAAAAGTAAAATCTTTGTCTTCAAAATCAGCACCCGTCCAAGCATTCAGAATGTTGGTAGCAGATTTATGGTTATCAAGTAAATAATTGAAAAACAGTAATTCGCCGATTAATCCTTTTTGCTGTTCGTTATTTAATCCATTGAAATTTATTTTGTCGAAAAGTTTTTTCCATTTTGCAATTACATTCAGGGTTTTTGCAAGTGCCTCGCTTTCTGTTATGCAATCAAAAATATCTTCCAAAACATTCTGTATAAATAATGAAAAAATATCTTTCAAGTCGTTATCTAACAAATATATGTTTAGTTCAAAAGTGTTTTCCAATTCTATCGGGAAAATTTCAACGCCTCTGAAACGATAATTTTTGAGTTCTGGAATTTCTACGGTTTTTGAAACCGAAAGAATAAACAAATGCTGGCCTGTTATATGGTTGGTTGCTGCATAACAATTCAGGTGCGATATATCATCAATTTTGGTTTTAATGATAATATCGCCCGTTGGCTTGTGGCTCTCCCATATTGTTTTAATGCTTATCATAATTTACTCAATTTCAGTGTCATCGTCAAACATTAACTCCAATTCAAGATTTGGATTAATTGCAGCGGTATAGGAAACTTGAATTTCATTTTCAAGTTTTGGAAAATGCAAACTGTAACCAATAATCGGAATGCCATTCTTGACATTTTGTGTTCCTCTTTCGTCTAATGCGTAAATCAACAAAAGCCCTTTTTTCTCTTTTGCACGCTGTTCTTTAATTTCTGCATAAGTTGCCATTGTTTCCGACAAATCAACTTGACGGTCACCCGTTTGGTCAATCTGATTTTTGGAAATCAAATAATATTCACCACCTCTGCCGCTTTGCTGGTTACGAACACTACACCCCATTGTGATTATTTTGCCATTGTATTCTAAATCATAAGTGGCTAAATCTTCATTGTTTATTCTGTCTTTTTGAGGCGTATTTCCTTCATAATCAATAAAAACCCTATCGTCTGTATTTGAAATAATGCAAATTGCCCATTCTGAAATTTTGTTGTTTCTTGACTGTTCTTTTATATAGTAGCTTATTGTTGCGTGCTTTATGCTCGGCTGGTCAATCAGGTAAGAATCCAGAAAGTCGCACAAGGCGTTAATCTCAACATTTTTGAAAAGTAATTTTTGAGTTTTGCCTTTCAATTTTATAATGTTGTCATCTGTAATTCCAATTCTTGCAACAAGATTTTTCAATGCTTTAAAGTTGTTTTCAATGGCATTTTTTGTTTTCAGTAATAAATATGTTTGAGGATTCCAGCCCGACAATGCAACGTAATACTGCTCTGTAAAGTGCATTTTTACGACACTTGTAATGGTGAGCAATCCGGGGTGGTTGCGGACTTTCAAACGGAAATCTTTCGGACGTTTCAGTGCTGCTGTCATTTCATCAAAATCGTTCCGCATTTCCTCTGTTGCCATTGTGATATGGTTGAACCATTGGAAAATCTGATCGGTTGTGAATAAACGGCACAAGTCAACATATCCGGCGCGGTAACCAAACCAGCGTCCCATTTGCATAAGCGAATCGTACATTCGAGTTGTGCGGATGTAGTAACTTACGGACAAACCTTCAAGCGTAATTCCTCTCGACAAACGACTTCCGCCGACAGCAATAACCGAAAAACCGTTTTCGTATCTGCTGTAATCAATTTCTTCAATGTTGTGATATTCAAGATTTGTTGTTGAACGTGTACCGTGAACTGCTCGGATTTCAATCTTGGAAACGGCTTTTTTAAGTTCTTTTTTGACTTCTTCCCATCTGTGTTCTTTTATTCTAATATCAGTATAATCAAGATTTTCCAATACATTTCCTGTTGTTGGCAAAAAATCAGTTTCGTAAATATTCTGCAATTCCTGCAACAATTTTGCATCATCGCTTTGAATCGCGTTGTTAAATTCCCTCGTTTTTTCATTAACGAGATGTGCTACTCTGTCAATCCAGCGCACAAGCAATGCAACGTGAACGAGCATGGAGTTGTGTTTGTTTTCCTGTCCTCGCACTCGGCGAATGGCACAAGTGAGGATAAAGGATTTTATTGCACGTTCCAAACTTGGCGGAAGGTATTCGGGCAAATCATCTTTATTTTCCCTATTGATTGTTCTGAAAAATGGCGGATCGTAGTCATTTATTTCTCTATAAATATCCAATGGCTCTTTTGTGAGTTCGGGTACAGGATTTTCGTAACCGAAAATTTTTGCTGCACCAATATAATTGGCAGGAGCTTTGATATTTATGATAAAATCTCTTGGAAATAAGTCTTCGCCTATTTTGTATTGTTTACCCTTTACGATTGTTGTAAGTGACTCGTTAAAATCTTGCGGAATGAACAAATTTGCATAAGGCGTTGCAGTGTAGCCGATAAAAGTATTTTGATTGAAAATATTTAATAACGTGCGAATTAGACGATTGATAGTTTTGATCTCGTTAATATCTCTTGTTGCATTTACAGAGGCGGAATCTGCCTCGTCGTCAATAATCAGAGCGGGAACATCAAATAATTTCGGCGTTCCGTCAATAGTTTTTATATTTACATCCTTTGAAAACCAGTCAATTAAATTTTCGAGAATACTTTTATTCTTTTTGATTACAAAAACGACAGGATTTTTACCAATTGGAATGTTTAACCTGTTTGCGACGGCTTGATTAAAGTCTCCTTCGTCATTGCTTTTATAATATGAAGAAGTCAGCGAATATATATCTGTTTTTACATTGAATTTTCCTACACCGACAACTCGATTTTCCTTTTCCCTGATAAAAGCGGAACTGTTTCTGCCAATGTAGCCGTAATCAATGCGTTCCTGCGTTTGTCTGCGTAATGAACTGATTGTACCTGCAATAATTATGATTACTTTATAGCCAGCATCTGTGGCTTTATTGATTAATCCAACATAATTGGAAGTTTTTCCGGATTGAACATGTCCGACCACCATACCCCGTCTATCCCATGCACCTGATTTTTTTGGATTTACGCACTTGTCTAAAATTCGGTCTGTGAAGTCGTCCAAATCATTAATTGGGAATGAGGGATCGTTTTCGGACATGTACAATTTGTATCTGTTCCAAAGTTCAAAGTTGATATTTGCTTTTTCATCGTTAAGCCAAGGATCAGGGGCATCTTCTAAAATTGTTATTGAACCGGAACCAATATTGCATTCAGCACAAAGTATTTCAAACAATTCTTGTATATCAACTGTTTCAAATTCTTTTGCCGAAACTACTTTTTCATTGATTATTTTTAAAATAGTTTCATCAGTTCTCTGTTCTTTTGGCATTAAATTAAGAAAAGCATGGCAAATTAATTTTGCTGTATGATTTATATCGTTTATCATATTGCTCATTTTAAGTATTCATTGATTAACGGAAACCGGTTGAAAGGCGTTGCACTTATAATTTGTTGCTTTGCCAAATTTTCAGGTATTCCCTGTGATACATTTATTTTATAAAGTTCTATTGCCAAGGCAATGAGTTCATCACTTGGCGTTTCAGTCTGTTTTTCTAATTCGTGGTATGCGGGGTCTTCGTTTTGATTACTCAAAATAAGTTCAATCGGCACATTTTCTTCCAATAATTTCAATGCCTTGCTTGTCAACTTGTTGTTTTCGGAAAGTAAGGAACTGATTATCGGGTGCTTTCTATTTATTTTGTATTTTTTTATTCCTTCTCTTGTGATTTCATCTTTCCACAACGGTTCGTAATTATTTGAGAGATTATCGGAAAATGTTTTTTGTCCTCGCCAATTATAGATTTTCGCTGATTTCATAATTGCAATTTTCGCAATCCTTAAAAGTTCCCGCCTTATCTCAATCGGTGGCGTTGCTGTTGATTTCTTAATATCCAGTTGCCAGTTAAAATCATTTGCATTGGAAAAATTAACGGCAATTCGTGCAAGTTTTGAATAATCGCGTTTCTTTTCCAAACCGAGCCAATCGCCCGCAACAAGCAACCTTTCACCACGATAAATATAAAATCCCTGCTGTTGAAACCAACCTAAAGAACCGCCTGAGTTTTCATAATCAACTTTTCCAATTTCTGACATGTGAGGCAGGATGAAATAAGTGATTTCTACATTCCCGAATTTTTCGGGCAAACCCATTTCAGATTTTGGATTCAAGTTTAATAAAAAAGGGTTGTGCGGTTCAATTTCATCATTTTGAAAGAAAATTTTTATCCGTTTGCTTTCAATAAATTTGTGAAACACTAAACTCAAATGATCCTTTACGTTCATCATTTCCTGATAAAAGGCATTTTTAACGCTTTCATTATGGCTTTCAGCGTTTCCAACAATTCGGTCTAACTTTTCCCACAATACCAGCGTCCCGGATTCTTGACTGTTTACTTTATCAATGAATGAACTGTCTGATACATAATCTAACAACTGCCATTCATTTTCAGAATTGATAAAATCAATGTCCCAACAACGTTTAAGTATTGTGTAATTTGCCCGTTTTGTAATGCAGGTAAGTTTTTTGCACTGCGAAAAAGAAGCGGTTTTCAATCCCATTCCAAAACGTCCCAAATCATTTTCGGCTCTTTCTTCTTCAGGATCTTTACTACCCGGTGTCATTGCAAGAACAAGTTCATCTCTATTCATTCCATCACCGTTGTCCGAAATTGATATGAATGAATTCTTCCCTTCCCATTTGTACTCAATATGGATTTCATTTGCATTGGCTGAAATACTGTTATCAACAATATCAGCAATGGCAGTTGAAACATTATAACCAAAACTTCTGTATGAGTTTACAGTAGATTTGGGATTCGGATTTGCTATTTCGGCTTTAATACATTCAATCATTTAATATTTTTTTTATTTCTTCTGCAATTTTATGAGCCAAAACCACCGGAACAGCATTGCCTATCTGTTTAAATGCAGCACTGCGGCTGCCTTCAAAATAGTAATCATCGGGGAAGGATTGCAGACGTGCGGCTTCACGTATAGTTATGGAACGGACGTTTTCAATTGTCGGATTCAGAATGGGGTAAATATAGTAATGTCCGTCCATGGCAATATGAGCGACAACGGTATGGCAGCAGCCGTAAGGGTCAACTACCTGAAACCGGTTGCGAAATGTTTCCTTGTTTTTGTGATGTTGTAGTCGTTCCGGAATTTTGGAATAATCAATTCTTTTTTGTTCTTTCAACCACATTTCAACAGCCATTTTGTAAATTTCCCTGTCGTTTTCGTTGTTTGGGCGGGCGATATGTTGTGTTGTAAAATCGAAATTGCTGTTGCGAATGTGCGATTTTTTCAGGTATTTCATTTCTGAAAGTGGCTTTGTGTATTGTATCGGTGCGCACAATTGACCTTCTCCATGTTTTCTTTCCGGCAAATCAACAAACAAGTCTTTCAGAACTTCGTATTTGTTTTTTTCTTTTTGTAATTCGGGATAATGAAATTCTGTGTCTTTTTTCCAGCCAACGATAATAACACGCTGCCGGTTTTGCAGTACGCCATGTTCAGAGGCAATCTGTATATGGTCTTCCATTATATAACCTGCCTTATCTATCAACCGTTTCAAATCTTCAAAAGGCTGTCCTTTCTTAGCCGTGCGAATACCTAAAACATTTTCAAACACAAACATCTCAGGTTGGTAGTGTTCCAAAAATTTGACATAGTATTTGTAAAGTTCGTTGCGTGGATCTTCCAAAACCTTTTCTTTCATTCTTGCCCTGCCAATTACGGAATACGCCTGACAAGGCGGACCTCCAACAATAATGTCAACCTGTTTTTCGCCTTTGAGTTTATCAACTTTTGAGAAAAGATTTTTTATAGTTTTTTCTCCGATTTCGGATTGAATAACGGCATCTGTAATTTCAGGCGGCACTTGTTCCCACAATTTGCTGCCATCTTCCTTTTCCTGTTTGTTTTGGAGATATTCTTTGTAAATTGACAGTTTCTTGTTACTTCTCAACCAATGAAAAGCGGCACGGGTTTTGAGTGTGTCGCAGGCGTACCTGTCCATTTCAATATGCGCCAACGGAGTATAACCTGCTCGAATAAATCCTTCGGACAAGCCGCCGGCACCGGCGAAGAGGTCTATGAAATTTAATGTGCGCATTCTGAACAGTTTACAATTTTAACTTGCGGGGCAAAAGTACGATTTATTTTCTATTATTTCCTAATATCACGATTGGCGTTTTAGGAAATAGAGGATTGTAGTGCAAGGTGATGCAAAAAACGTAGTACGAAAAAATATAGGCAAACTAATGCAAATGAAAAAATATGCTGATTGAATAGTAGATAGAAAGCATGAGCCAACTTAAATATTTTGCCTGCCCCCCTCTGACATTTTTCAATATTGAAATACAATGTTACGCAATAAGAAAAATAGAGTAATTTATGGCTACATAGCTTTAGCAAAATATTATACTTTTGTCCCCCTCGGAAGAAGCGGAAGCAGGCTATAGTGACGACCAACCTGTCAGGAAGGGGAAATGGACACGCTTACAGTAGTATCTGACAATGAAAAATACAAACCATTCCAGCTACATAAAAGTAAGATATATTCAATTGCTATTGTTTTGGGGAAAATCAGGCAGGAATCTTAGTGGTATGGGCAGGCAAGTTGCAAATACGTAAAATCAAAAGAAAAANAAATGTCAGA
>WQSU01000081.1 GCA_009787675.1 Lentimicrobiaceae bacterium | reverse complement strand
ATCATAAAAATGTAAAAATAAATTCCAAAAATCAAAAGAAAACAAAAAAAATTAAGAAAAAATAAAAAGAAGTTCGTTTTGCAAAGGTCTCTTCTCATTCCTCACCCCTGATAAACATTTCGCACCTGCCCTCAGGTTTGAATTTTGTAAAAATAACTACAGAGCTTGGGAATGTGGTATAGAAAGTGGTGAAGCAATAAAAAATCTCGGCTACTTTATCTTCTTCCTGTTTTTTCCGCTTTATTTTTTAGGTTTCTTTGGCGCCTTTGTTGCTTCATTGAGTTTGTCAACAGCGATTTGGGTGCTTGTTAAAAGTTCAATGCTATTTATTTGATTGCCAACAGCGCGCTCCATCCAAAGTTTTGGTGTTAGCCTTCCCATTGCATACATTCTGCAAACCTCATCTCCTAAATTTTTGCCTTTAAAATAATTGCCAATTTGAAAATCAATAATATGCCCAATCGGGTATGCCGATAAATACAACGGGGCGTCAATCATGTGAGAGTAGATAGCCAAAATGGTTTGGTCTGCAATACCAAAAATGGGTGCATAATATTGATTCCAAACCTCTTTAGCAATTTGCATCACAGCATGTTTTAAGCCGGCTGCATCAGTGTTAGGATTTTGGTACAACCATTGCCACACTTTAATATCAACCAAAGAGACACCCATGATTTCATAACATCCCCAAAAAATATCCAAAGTATTGAGGTATTCCACCATTTCATCATTGTTTTCGTAATCTAATAATTGTAAGTCTTTTTGTTGAAATGTAAAAGCCAGCGCCTCAGTAAAAGCTGTGTTTGGCACACCTTTTAAGAAATAGTTAGGAACATCGTGTAGAGAAATTGTTTGCTCTACATTATGCCCAAATTCATGAATCCCAATATTATAACCTTTGTAATCCATACCGTCAATAAAACGGGTACGCAACATGGATTTGTCCGACTTCATTTCGGCGCCCCACGCATGACCTGCGCCCACAGAAGGATCAACTTGAATGCGCTGGCAAATAAAGTTGGCTTTTGCGGGGGTAAAACCCAACTTTATCAAAATATTGGGTAACTCTTTTTGAAATGCCTCCACATTCGGATATCTTGTGCGCACATCTTGGTCCAACTGCTCTTGATTTATAGAACTTCTCGACTTGAATCCATCATACCAAATATCAAAAGGATGCAATTTCCTTCCTAATCTTTTTGTAATAATATTTGCGACTTGCTTTACTTGGGGAGAAGAAATAAGAGAGATAAAAAGATTTTCAACATCAACAAGTTTCATTTCCAAATCACTTTCAAAAGTTCTGGAGATATAGTTACCTCCGCTTGCGTAACATTTATCGGTAGCGCTTACCGCTTTAAAAATATTGAGCAGGTGCTGGTATCTGGTGTTTGGCTCTGGGGTAGTTTGAATTTCAACAACATCATTTAGGAAAGTTTTGTTTGCCACAGGTTTCCAGAAATAGCCTTCTATTTCTTCCAAAATTTCAGTGGGAATAGATTGATCAATAATGGCTTTCATAATTCCATAGATTAAATGTTGTTTAATAATACCATATTCAGCATCGGAATAGGCGGCTTTAAGCTCATCGCGCAAGCCCCAGTGAGAGATCAATTTTGTTCCTTCTGTCCAATAATGTTTGTTAGATCCATTTAAAATCAACCACATATTGATGTTGTAATTTGAAATATAGTTATCTGCATTTGCCACAGCAGTAGCAATATTCTGTTTTAAATTTGCCGGTACGCGAGAGTGAAAATAATCGCCAAGGCGCACGTATCCCCACTCCGTCTCGCTCCAATTGCGTCCATTGTCTTCCTTTTCATCCAAAGTGAAATAGGGAAAATTCAGCGCTATGAGTAATCCAATTTTATTGGCAAACATATCATCCAAAAAATGTGCGCTAACATCATAAGCAGCAAACATTTCGTCAACCGGCAAAGGATTGTATCCTGTTACATGCATGGGGCGTAATAATTCAAGGGTAATACGGTTGTTATGTCCAAATATTGTTTCAAAATTTACCGCCAACCTGTCAAAAAGTTGCTTTTTGTCTTCCTTAGTTTTGCAAAAACTCTCTATACAAAAATTAAAGAAATCTGTTTCCGTACCGTCTGTATAGTTCCAAAGTAAAGCTGTTTGCTCCACACCTCTTTGAATAACACCTTTCGAAATGTTGCTATGTCTTGAAAGCTCTTGAATTGTTTTGTTTTTAGTAGCATCGAAAATAAATTGTGCATTCATAGTGAAAATTTGCGTCATAAAAATGATGGACAAAATAATAGTTAAATGTTTTTTCATTAAAGTATATTGATTTGATAATTAGTAATATTAACTAAAAAGGAGTAAAATTAAAAAAGGTTGCGAAGATATAAAAAGTTGCATAGGAGTTGTAATGAAGAATTAACATTAGCTTTTCCAATAAAAATAAATCTTACTCATAAATAATAAATATTTGTAATTCCTACGTTGTAGCTGGCACCATTGAAATAGAAAATGCCAATAAAATTCCACTTTTATTATTTGGTTTTTTATATTAATACAACTGCAACAAGATTATTATAGATTAGGCATTCCTGTTACCCCCACATCACCAAATTAAAATCCAAATCATGCGGCAGCATGGGGTGGGCAGGCTGAATTCTGATGCCACACTTCCAACTGCCTGAGTAGTTGGGAACTACTTCGCATTTGTAGTGCGTGATTCCGTTTTCCTGTTTTGCAAAATGGAACTGCCGCTTGTCGAAAAGTTCTTCGTTGCCATTATTGTTGTGAACAATGCAAACTTCCACTTTAATATCCTCAGGGGCAAGCATTCCCAAACGGAGCGCCACCGATACACTGGCGCGTTCGCCCAAATAAAAAGTGGTTCCGTTTTCTCCATTATACTGAATTTCAATCACTTTAATACTTTCCCAATTCGCCAATATCTTTTCTTTCCAGCGCAAAAGTTCATAAAGGTTTTTTTCATTGTTTTGGGTTAACATCCTTGTGCGTTGCTCCAGCTTGTTATAGAACTTGCCGTAGTAGTCTTCCAGTTGGCGTTTCATGGTGAAATGCGGGGAGATCTTGGCAAAGTTTTCTTTCATCATTTTAGTCCAAATTTCCGGCACATTTTTGTTGTTTCTGGTGTAAAACGCTCTTACAATGTGGTCTTCAATGGTGGCGTAGAGTACGGTAGCGTCTAATTGGTCTTGCATGTCGTTGTCTTTGTAGGTAATCTCTTCGCTCATTGCCCAACCGCCTTCGGGCACGTAACCTTCTGCCCACCAACCGTCTAAAACGCTGAAGTTGAGCACGCCGTTCATAATTGCCTTTTCTCCACTGGTGCCGGAAGCCTCCAATGGGCGTGTGGGCGTATTTAACCACACATCGCAACCGGAGATCAACTTTTTGGCTAAAATCATATCGTAATTCTCTAAGAATATGATTTTTCCGATGAACTGCGGCATTCGTGAAAACGCAATGATTTTCTTAATCAAATCCTGCCCTGCGTTGTCGTTGGGATGCGCCTTCCCCGCAAATAAGAATTGAACCGGATGTTCGGGGTGGTTCACAATTTGCGCCAACCGCTCCTCGTTGGTGAAAAGCAAATGGGCACGCTTATAGGTGGCAAAACGACGCGCAAAACCAATGGTAAGCGTGTCATTCTTAATGGATTTTGTAGTGTTTGAAATTAATTCCGGCGATTCGTTCCGCGTCATCATTTGCACTTCAAGCAACTGTTTCACTTCATCTAACAACTCGGCACGAAGTTCATTTTTAATGTTCCAGATTGCGGCATTGTCGGCATGTTCAATCTTTTTCCACATGTCAGGGTTAGATTGATGGGCAAGAAAATCGTTGCCCAAAATTTCATGATGATAGTTTTGCCATTTTTTGTGCGCCCAAGTAGGGTAGTGTACACCATTGGTAACAAAGTCAATATGCAATTCATTGGCAAAATGTCCGTCATAAAGTTCCAAAAACATCTCTCGTGAAACGCGCCCGTGAATTTTGCTTACGCCGTTAATTTCCTGCGCCAATTTACAAGCGAGGATACTCATTGAAAACTTATCATTCACATTGTCAATATGTTTTCTACCCAAAGCCATGAATGCGTCCCAAGAGATATGGAAACGTTCGGGGAAGTTGGCAAAATAGGTACGCATCAGGTCTTCGCTAAAGGCGTCGTGTCCGGCGGGTACTGGTGTGTGGGTTGTATAAAGCGAAGAGGCGCGCACTAATTCCACCGCAGCCGGAAATGCCATATTGTACGTTTGCAGATACTGCTTTATGCGCTCTAATGTTATAAAAGCTGCATGTCCTTCGTTAAGGTGATATAAATCAGGATTTTCTCCCAGCAAATTCAACATTCTGATGCCTCCAATACCCAACAATACCTCTTGTTTTAGTCTGTTCTCAATATCTCCTCCATAGAGTGTATGCGTAATGGTTCGGTCTTGAGGCTGGTTCAGTTCGCAATCAGTATCCAGCAAGTAGAGGGGGATACGCCCCACGTCCACACGCCAAATCCGTGCATACAACGTGCGCCCCGGTAGCGCAATAGACACCGTTTTGAAAGCGCCCAACTCATCCTTAACAGGCGTTATGGGCAGCTTTGAAAAGCTTTGGCTCGGATAAAGCGAAACCTGATCGCCCATTGGAGATATTTGCTGCTTGAAATACCCGTGCCGGTAAAGCAGCCCGATGCCCATCATATTCACGTTGCAGTCGCTCGCTTCTTTCAGATAATCACCGGCTAGCATACCCAATCCGCCGGAGAAAATTTTCAGTTCATTGCTAATGCCATACTCCATGCTGAAATAGGCTATTTTCGCCTTATTCACAGGCTTTTCAACATTCATATAAGATTGAAAGTCTTCAAAAACTTTATCTAATTTTTTGATGTATTGTTTATTGCGACTAAATTCCTGCATGCGGACCAGCGGCAGGATTTGCAAAATATGGGTAGGATTTTCTTGATAGGCAGCCCACATTTCATGTCCGGCAATCTCTTCAAAAAGTTCGCGGGCTTCATAATTCCAACTCCACCACAAATTATGGGCTAACGTTTCCAATTTCTTCAACTTTTCGGGGAATTTGGTTTTCACGGTAACATGCGCCCAGCAAGGCTCCGTTTTTTTCATCTGCGCCACTTGCATGACAATACGGGAGACTTTGTTTTGATATTTATTGTAACGCAATTCACTCTTTGTTAATGCAATATCATATACATTTAAATAGTTGTCAAACAAATGCTCCCACAATGCTTTTTGCGCCATTTCCACTGCCAAAGTATTATGCTTTTCTTTTTCAACATCTTTCAAATTGGCATAATAATAGATGGCATCGGCAATTTCACTACTCACATTATCATCGTTATTATCATCTCGATGAATGACATACGTATTTTTTTGGTTGCCGAAATTATCCAACACCCATATCCCGAAACCGGCTAACGTGGTGGTAACAGCGGGAATACCAAAAGCAATGCTCTCTAACGGCGTGTAACCCCAAGGCTCATAATAAGATGGGAAGATCGACAAGTCGAAACCAATCAACAAATCATAGTAAGGAAGATTAAAAACGGCATCTTTTCCATCTAAATAAACGGGAACAAACACCACCTTAACCTGTGTGTGTGGAGAGTTGTCCAAGTTGTTTTTTTTCAGGTGGTTGATGATGGGGTCATGGTCGGGGTCCTGTAAGAAATGGGTGCAATAATCATACAGTACGGGCGTAGCGCGCAATGTCTCTGCCTTCATATTTTCCACCAATTCCTGCCGGTGCCCGTTCGTTCCGGCAGGCACCATAATAAACGCCACCACCGGACGGTTGGTATGTTGTTCTTTCAACTTTGTTAACCCATCAATAAAAAGGTCAATTCCTTTATTTCTAAATTCATAGCGACCGCTATTGACTACAAACAGACTGTTTTCCGCAATTTCCTGTCCGGTGAGCGCTGCGGCAACTTCTCTCAATTTTTTTCTGGCAATGGCTCTTTTCTCGGTGTATTCGTCGCTTTGCGGCACAAAATTATTTTCAAAACCGTTTATGTTAATCACATCGGCAGGTTTTGCCAAAAAAGCGGTGCATTCGCGGTTGGTAATCTGGCTCACCGTAGTGAAGCCGTCTGCATATTTTGCAGAAAGATATTCTAATGAATATTTCGACTGCACATTAAATCGTTGTGCAAACTCCTGAGCGTTATAGTTTTCCATCATTCCGTAAAGGGGCAACAGGTTTCCGGCGATGCAGCGCCCCAGCACGGTTGCGTGTGTGGTGAACACGGTTGCAATTTGCGGAACGTCCTCCTCAAGGTGCAGAATGCCCGTTCCCGTCATCCATTCATGGAAATGTGCAATAATTTTATCCGTAGCGTAACAATAGTAGTTGTAGAAACTTTCGATGACGCGTCCGGCGGCATATCCAAAGAGGGCGGGTTCGGTGTAGTCCCACTGTCCGGAAATTGAGTCTAATTGATATTTCAGCCAAAACTGCGTCAAGATTTCATTCTTTTTCTCAAAAAATGGGGTAAAGTCCACCAAAATCACAATTGGGTTTCCGCTGATGTTCCATCGCCCGATGCGAATGCGAAGTCCTTCGCTTTGTGCCATTTCCCTCCAGTTTTTAAAAAGAGAGAGGTCTTCAATAAAATCGGAATTGTCCTCTTTCGACAATTCCGGTCCTATGCAAATATAGTTGTTGCCATAATTTTGAACGGCAGTAAAGGCTTTTGTGGACAAAACGGTGTAGATACCGCCCACCTTGTTGCAAACTTCCCAACTGGTTTCAAAGACATAATCCGCTTGCTTCATATTCTAAAAAATTAGTTGGCGAAAATAAAAAAAATCAACAATTGATCTGTTTAAATAAAAAGGGTAATAAAAACCAATAGACTTCATTATTGTTTTTTTTGTGTTCAGCTGGTGGTGTATTAAGATGTTGAACAGCAGATATTCTATTGCGCTGTAGCTAAAGTGGCTACACTAACTTTTACATCAGGAACAGCTTTTAGTTTTTGAATGGCAGCCTCCATAGTTGCGCCGGTAGTTAATACATCATCGCAAAGCAAAACATGTTTGTTTTGTAATATCTCAGGATGGGTGAGTTGAAAAACTTCTTTCACGTTTTCCCAACGATGAAAACGACTTTTCTTGGTTTGTGTTTCTGTAAATTCAGCGCGTGTCAACAGGGCTGTATTATAGGGAATTTGCATGCCGGAACTCAACCCTTTGGCAATCCATTCGCTTTGATTGTAGCCTCTCTCTTTTTCTTTTTTCTTGTGCAAAGGAATCGGAATAATTAGGTCTAAAGCCTTCCATTTCTCATTTTGAATAAGTTGTGCTCCGTAGATATTACCCAAAAAAGAACCGATCTCTTTTCCGCCTTTATATTTTAAGTGGTGTAAAATTTTTTGTACTTGATTTCCTTTTTTATAAAACAGGAATGAACCCACATTTTCTATCTGAACACGTCCGGTAAAAATTTTCGACAGTGGAGATTCATCAAATTCATGATATCGAGTTTCCGGTAAATTATGCAAGCAGTGCAAACAAAAAAAGGGTTCCTGTTGTAACAAAACATTTCCGCAAGAAATGCAGGCGCGGGGGTAGAAGAAGTTGAGGAGAGAGGAGAGCATATTTAGAAAATTGAGTTTACAGAACGTAAAAACTGCATTTAAAATTATTTCTTTGATATTATAATTAAGAATTTCGTGTTAATTCGCCATTTAGAAATATTAAATGGGATAAGCAATATCGTTATTTATGAAAAACTCCATATTAATCATAGGCGCAGGACCTGCCGGCATCGAAGCGGCAGTCATACTATCAAAGTTGGGCTATACTATTACATTACTCGAAAAGGAAAATCAAACCAACACAAACTTACGCAACAAGATGCTTCTTTTTCCCGATTTTTCGGAAGCTCAAACATTGGTAGAAACCATTGATGCCGAGTTGTTTGATAGCTACATCACTTTACATTGCGATACAGAAGTTGTTAACCTTGAACGAAAAGAAACGGTTTGGATAGCCACAGACGTTAATCACAAAACTTATCAAGCTGATGCTGTTTTATTGGCAACAGGCTATACGCCCTTTAATGCAAAACGTAAAGAAGAATATGGTTATGGTATTTATAATGGGGTCATTACCTCATTGGATTTGGAAGAGATGTTCAAGCAAAAAAACATTTCCAATGCTTTTGGTGAAACCCCTAAAAAGGTTTGTTTTCTCCAATGCGTTGGTTCCCGCGATGAGAAATCAGGCAACAACTACTGCTCTAAAATTTGTTGCATCACCGCAGTAAAACAAGCCATAGAATTAAAAAGAGTTTCTTCCGAAACGGAGGTTTACATTTTTTATATGGATTTGCGCATGTGGGGACAAGGTTACGAAGAACTTTATCGGGAAGCGCAGGAAAAATACGGTATCTATTTCATTAGGGGAAGAATTTCGGAAGCGGCAGCCACATTCGATGGAAAGATCCAAATAAAATCAGAAGATACTTTGATGGGGCTTCCTTTAAAAATGACCCCCGATCTTTTGGTGCTGATGATTGGCATGGAACCCTCGAAAGGTACAAAAACACTGGCAAAGCAATGTCATTGTGAAGAAGAATATGGTTTTTTTAAAAGTTTGGATCCTATTTTTGCAGATCAAAAAACTAATCAATTGGGACTTTTTGCTGTTGGCGCTTGTAAACGTCCCATGAGCATTCCCGATGTTTTGGCAGACGCACGGGCAGCAGCTATTGAGGTTCGGGAATATCTTGAGGATTTGAATAGTAATTGAATTTGAAAAATGTTTATTATTGAAGCCAAGTAATTTTTTTTGATTTTTTTAAAAAAGATTGGATGAAAAACTCATTTATATAAAATAAAAGAAAAACAGATATTTGCAACCTCAAAAACGGCTTTTTATGCAGATTGAAGAAAAAGATGAATTATATGAACATTACAAGTTTATGGTAGATCGTGGACAGGAATTGATGCGCATTGACAAGTATCTGCTGAATCTTATTCAAAACACTTCCCGCAACAAAGTGCAAAATGCGGCAAAAGCTGGTTGTATTTTGGTAAATGGCACACCTGAAAAACAAAACTACAGAGTGAAGCCTGCAGACCAAATCACCATTTTGATGCCCAACCCGCCAAGAGAGATTGAGATTATTGCAGAAGAGATTCCTTTGGAAACGCCTTATGAAGATGAGGATCTTATTATCATTAACAAGCCCGCCGGTTTGGTGGTGCACCCTGCCTACGGCAATTATACCGGAACACTGGTGAATGCACTCACCTATCGTTTTCAAGGACAAGCCACTAAAGAGG
>WQSU01000080.1 GCA_009787675.1 Lentimicrobiaceae bacterium | reverse complement strand
GGCATACCTTTCCCGGTGCCATTGTTCCGTTTGGCGCCATTCAGGTGAGCCCCGATACACGGTTAGACGGCTGGGAGGGCTGCTCCGGCTACCACTACTCCGACAGCATTATTTACGGGTTTTCGCACACGCACCTCAGCGGCACCGGCTGCTCCGATTATGGCGATGTGCTGGTAATGCCCTTTGTGGGAACACCCTCCATTTTGAATAAGGAGTACAGCTCTAAATTCTCTCATCAAAACGAAACGGCAAAACCCGGATATTATGCCGTTTGGTTAGATAAGTATCGGATTAAAGCAGAGTTTACAGCGGGAAAACGGGTGGCAATGCACCGCTATAGCTTTCCTGCCGGCAGCACCACAAAAGGTGTCGTTATTGATTTGAAACACAGAGATATTGTGTTGAACAGCAGCATGAAATATTTGCCTCAAAACAACGAAATTGTGGGGCTTCGCAATTCGCGCGCCTGGAATGAAGACCAACATTTGGCTTTCTCCATGAAGTTTTCGATACCAATTCAAAAAATTGAGCTTTTTGTGAATGACCAACTCGTTACTAAAGGTGATTTTATTGAAGGGACTAATTGTAAAGCCATCGTTTATTTTGATGCTCAAGTGAATGAGTTATTGATAAATGTAGCCATTTCCGGCGTGGCTGACGATCTGTATGCCGCACAAAAAAATCAAGCGGAAATTCCCGATTTTGATTTTCAAAAATGGATGAAAAATGCAGATAATCTTTGGAATACCGAATTGTCTAAAATTGTAGTGGAAACTTCGGATGTAGAACTGAAAAAAGTATTCTACACAGCGCTGTACCACTGTTTTACATCGCCTTATTTGTTTACGGATATAGATGGGCGTTATCGCGGCATGAACGGTAATATTTACACGGCTAAAGAACATGAGATATATACTGTTTTTTCGTTGTGGGATACCTATCGCGCCTTGCATCCGTTGTTGAATCTTATTGATAGAAAGCGTTCCGGCGACTTTATCTATACTTTTTTGAAACATTATGAGCAGAGCGGTATGCTCCCCATGTGGGAACTGGCAGCCTTTGAAACTTGGTGCATGATTGGCTATCACTCTGTACCTGTAATTTACGATGCTTTTGTGAAAGGCATCGGCAACTACGACAGGCATAAAATGCTGGAAGCCATGACGCACAGCGCAACGCTGAACAAGCTGGGGCGTCCCGAATATGCGCAATACGGTTTCATTCCGGGTGAAAAGGAGCATGAGGGGGTTTCCAAAACGCTGGAGTATGCATACGACGATTGGTGTATTGCGCAGTTTGCCAAAGCAATAGGAAACGATGAGGTATATCGCGAATATAACAAGCGCAGCCAATACTATAAAAATATGCTGGATCCCAACGGCTTTATGCGCCCCAAACACAACGGTGCGTGGATAGTGCCGTTCAATCCAACGGAGGTGAACAACCATTTTACGGAGGGAAACTCTTGGCAATATTCTACTTACATTCCGCACGATTTCACGAACTACATTGCATTGCGCGGTGGCGATGCAGTTGTGGAGCAGTTTTTAGATTCGCTGTTCAACACAGCAACAGAATTGAGCGGTCGCCACCAAGTGGATGTTACCGGCTTGATTGGGCAATATGCACACGGCAACGAACCCAGCCACCACGCCGCCTATTTATACAACTACATAGGAAAGCCTTGGAAAACACAGGCTTTGTGCCGTCAAATCATGCGCGATTTCTACACCTCGCAACCCGATGGCTTAATTGGCAATGAAGATTGTGGACAGATGTCGGCATGGTACGTGTTTAGCGCCATGGGCTTCTATCCGGTGTGTCCGGGCGACAATAAGTATATCATCGGCTCACCCATTTTCGACAAAGCCACTATAAATTTAGAAAATGGCAAACAGTTTGTTATCATCGCTAACAATCAATCAGATAAAAACATTTATATTCAATCTGTTAAACTAAACGGTAAACCCTATACCAAATCATACATCACTTATGATGCTATTAAAGATGGCGGTACCATTGAGTTTGTAATGGACAACCAACCTAACACAAGCTTTGGAACAGCCCGGAAAGACCGTCCGGAAAACAAAGTGGAACAAACCCTTACAACTGTTCCCGTGTTTTCTCCCATGCAACGCTCTTTCAAAGGCGCCACCCAAATCTCAATCACCCCCTCACCTCTCACCTCTCATTCCTCACCTCTCCCCTCTCCCCTCTACTTCACCACCGATGGTTCAATCCCAACAAAAAACTCATTAGAATACACGCAATCTATTGTTATTGATACCACTACATTTTTTAGGGCGGTAGCATGGCATCCCGAAACCGGATACAGCAACGTGGTGGAAGCAAGCTATTACAAATTTCAAAAAGACAAATCCATACAAATTTTGTCCAAATACAGTTCGCAATATACGGCAGATGGTGATGAGGGTTTGATAGATTATATTCGGGGCAATGTGAATTTTAGGTTAGGGGGTTGGCAAGGCTATCAGGCGCAGGATTTTGCCGCCATTGTGGATTTAGAATCGGTGCAGGAGATACAGGAAGTGGGCGCAGGATTTCTGCAAGACATCCGCTCGTGGATCTTCTTCCCGAAATCCATACACGTAGAAACTTCTATAGACGGCATTCATTACGAACCTTACGGCGATTTCTATTCTCCTCACCCTGAGGATGATTTCACGGCGATGGTGGACGATTTTATGATAAAAAAGAAAACAACTGCGCGATTTATCAAGATCAAAGCCATTAACTATGGCAATTTGCCGGAGTGGCATCTGGGAGCAGGATATCCGGCGTTTATCTTTGTGGATGAGGTTGTTGTGAGGTAGGAATGAGTATAGCTGTCTTTTTTTTGGGGTTAAGAAAAAGTTTTTTGCTATGAAAATTTAATGGAAGAAAGCTTTCGTAGAGAGCAAACCTGAGAAGGGACAACATATTGGTAGAAAGGATGATTTCCATAAAACAAAAATCCCGTAGGATGATTTATTACACGGAAAATACCATACATTGGAATAATATGGCGTACCTACGGCACGCTGTTTGGTTCGTGAAATTCTTTTTTCTACCAATATCTAATCCCTAACGGGATTAAAGTTAAATCTTTGAACACCCTAACCGCAAACAAGATAAACGACGTATCTTACAATACAAATCTGATTTTGATAAAATCGTTCATTTTATCAACAACGAAGCCGTAACCACTCATAATTTTATGCACTTTTGAGCGTTAATAAACGTTAAATAACTTTAAAAATTTAAAATAAAACAGACTTATGGCAATTGAATTTAATGGTAACCCGATTGAAATGGATGGAGACGGCTTTATGCTGGAGCCGCAATTATGGAACGATGAATTGGCAACTTTGATTGCCAAAGAAGATGATATTCAAGACTTAACAGATAATCATTGGGCAGTTATCAGAATTATTCGCCGCAGTTACGAGGAAACGGGCATGGCGCCCATGATCCGTTCTATCTGTAAAGAAACCGGACTGAAATTAAGGGATATTTACGAACTGTTTCCGTTGGGTCCTGCGCGTGGCGCCTGCCGTGTTGCCGGCTTGCCCAAACCAGATGGCTGCGTGTAAAAAACAAATCAATCTTGCAACAACTCATAGATCTTTTTCCTTTGTTCCTTTCTTGCAGCAGAAGCTGCTTTTCATTCTTCCCTATTTCCTGTTAATTAAATCCCAACTCTATCCCAAGATTCCAATAGGAGCCGCGACTGAGGTATATGTTTTTATTTATAGTTTCTCCAGAATCGTAGGTATAATGGAGTGTGCTTTCCCAAACCTGCCACAAGCCGGAATAGTAGGAGGCATATAATCTATCAACCCACATTTATTACGTGCAATAGGTTTACCATCCCCTGAAAAGTACAATGGATTAATTTCTTCGACTCTGCCTGCCAACGATTGCGTAATTTGGCGCATCAACGCAAAATTACTACCTGATAAATAATTTCTGACAGATTTAATATTCAACTTTAAATCCGTATGGAAAAAAAATAAAAAGGGCTGCCTTTTAAGCAGCCCTCAATTTTTTTTATTGAAAAAGAGTATATTACGCTTCTTTCTCTTCTAAATCTTGTTTCAATGCTTTGAAAATATCCAAATCGCCTAAGGTTGCTTTTTCGGAACTTTCGTTGATTTTATCAATCTCTTTCTTTTTCTTCTTCTCTTCGGAAACTACGCGTTTTTCTTCGTCTTCCTTAGTTTCTTGCCATGTTTTGGTGTGAGAAAGGTTGATTTTCTTAGCCTCTTTTTGGAATTCAATCACTCTGAATGGAAGTTCTTCGTCGATTCTTGGATTCGACTTGTCTTCTTTTTGCAACGCGCGATTGAAGCAGAACCCTTCAATGCCATACGGCAACGAGATGGTGTATCCTTTATCTACTTGTGCAATGATAGTTCCTTGATGTGTGGTTCCTACTGCAAAAACAGTTTCAAATACATCCCATGGGTTTTCTTCCAATTGTTTGTGTCCCAAGCTCAATCTGTGGTTTTCGATATCCACTTCCAATACTACCACGTCGATGCTGTCGCCAATTTTGGTGAACTCGGCAGGGTGTTTGATTTTCTTTGACCAGGAGAGGTCGGAAATGTGAATCAAACCATCCACGCCCTCTTCCAACTCAACGAAAATACCGAAGTTGGTGAAGTTACGCACGGTAGCTGTGTGTTTCGAGCCGGCAGGATATTTTGTAGTAATATCTGTCCACGGATCAGGAATTAACTGTTTAATACCCAACGACATTTTTCTTTCGTCTCTGTCTAACGTCAAGATAACGGTTTCCACGTCGTCGCCCACTTTCAAGAAATCGTGAGCGGTACGAAGGTGTTGTGACCATGACATTTCCGAAACGTGTACCAAGCCTTCAACGCCGGGGATTACTTCAATAAATGCGCCATAATCGGCAATTACCACCACTTTACCTTTAATCTTATCGCCCACTTGTAAATTAGCATCCAAAGCATCCCACGGGTGTGGAGTTAATTGTTTCAATCCAAGAGCAATACGTTTTTTGTTTTCGTCGAAATCAAGGATTACCACATTAATTTTCTCATCTAATTGAACGATCTCTTCCGGATGGTTGATACGTCCCCACGACAAGTCGGTGATGTGGATTAAACCGTCCACGCCGCCCAAGTCGATAAACACGCCGTAGCTGGTAATGTTTTTCACGATACCTTCCAAAATTTGACCTTTTTCCAAGCTGGCAATAATTTCTGCTTTTTGAGCTTCCAACTCGTCTTCGATAAGTGCTTTATGAGAAACTACTACATTTTTGTATTCATGGTTAATTTTAACCACTTTAAATTCCATTGTTTTATTCACATAGATGTCATAATCGCGAATCGGTTTCACGTCAATTTGCGAGCCGGGCAAGAATGCTTCAATGCCGAATACATCAACTATTAAACCACCTTTGGTTCTGCATTTTACATAACCTGTGATGATTTCATTATCGTCATGGGCTTGGTTTACGCGGTTCCAAGATTGCAGCATACGTGCTTTTTTATGCGACAACTGAAGTTGACCGGTAGCATCTTCTTGGTTTTCAACATACACTTCAATTTCGTCTCCAATTTGGATGTTAGGATTGTAGCGCAATTCAGAAGCGGTAATCACACCGTCGGATTTAAACCCAATGTTTACAACGATTTCGCGGGAGTTGAAAGAAACGATAGTTCCTTTAATTACGGCGTTTTCGTCAATAGATTTAAAAGATTTGGTGTACAGTTCTGCATAGCGTTGTTTTTCTGTTTCGCTATACTTTGAACCTTTTTTCTCAAGGTTATCCCAATTAAAAGCTTCCAATGATTCATAATCTGATGTTACGGGCGCTTTTGAGAATGTTGATTTTTTTGCGCGTTTTTCTACAGCAGGTAATTCTTCCACAACAGGAGCTTCCACAACAGGAGCTTCCACAATAGGAACTTCCACAACGGGAATTTCAGCAACGGGTTCTTCTACAACAGGAGTTTCTACAACAGGATTTTCTGCTACTGGAGTTTCCTCTGCCACAGGTTCTTCTGCCACAGGTTCTTCAATAATTTCTTCTGTAACAGGAGTTTCTGTTACAACTTCTTCTTGAACAGGTTGTTCAACAACTTGTTCTTCATTTTGTGCTTCCATTTCAGGAGCATTAATTAATTCTTCAGACATTTTTTCTGTTTTTTGAATCAAAAATGATTCTTTTTTAATTTAACTTCGAGGTTAACTTATTGATTTTCAAATCGAAGAGCCTCTTTCGATGAGAGGCGCAAAGGTATATTTTTTTTTATATGAAAAGATATTTCTATGCAAAATACTACGCAACATATTGTATAAAATATTTCTTATATTTGCACGCATGTTAATCAATCAAATCTCTAAGTTAAAAAAAGCGAAGAACGCCATTATTTTGGCGCATTATTACACATTGCCTGAAGTGCAGGATATTGCTGATTTTGTGGGAGATAGCTTAGTGCTATCGAAGCAGGCGGCTGTTACACAGGCAGATATCATTCTCTTTGCAGGGGTGCATTTTATGGCGGAGACCGCTAAAATTTTATCCCCACAAAAAAAAATATTGATTCCCGATTTGAATGCGGGATGCTCATTAGCCGACAGTTGTCCTGCTGAAGAATTGGAAAAATTCCTTAAAAATTATCCGGAGCACAAAGTATTAAGTTATATTAATTGTTCGGCAAAAGTGAAAACCCTTTCCGATATCATTGTAACTTCCGGCAATGCGTTAAAAATTGTAAATGCACTTCCAAAGGATGAGAAGATTGTGTTTACGCCTGATAGAAACTTGGGCGCGTACATTAACAAGGAAACCGGACGGGAAATGGCGCTTTGGAACGGCGCCTGCCATGTGCACGACCAACTGACTGCAGAGGAGATATATAAACTAAAAGCTACCTATCCGAAAGCAAAAGTATTGGCGCATCCGGAGTGCAAAGCTACGGTGCTGGAGGTTGCCGATTTTATTGGCTCTACTGCCGCGATGCTTCAGTTTACAAAAAACGATGATGCTATTGCCTATATAGTAGCTACCGAAACCGGTATTTTGTACGAAATGCAAAAACAAAACCCTACTAAACAATTTTACGTAGTAAATAACCCTATAACCTGCTCCTGCAACAACTGCGAATATATGAAATTGAATACATTAGAAAAAATTTACAACGCTTTACAAACAGAATCTCCTGAAATCATATTGGAAGATGAGCTGATAAAAAAAGCAGTATATCCCATACAAAAGATGTTCGATTATTAATTTAATTTTATAAAAGCCATGAAGAAAGTTTACCCGTTTTTAATATTATTTTTTGCGACCATGTTGTTTCTACAACATGACAACGCTTTTTCTCAAGACCTTCCCCCAAGAACGCCTCCTCCCCAGCAACGTTCAATAAATCCCACTCCGGCTGCTGGAAGTATTTGGGTGAATAGAAATATAGACCTTATTAATGGCAGGCCTTGTACTGACCTTTCCCCCGAAGAACTTGTAAGAGATGTATTATTAGGGCAAGCAGGCGGCGGATGTGCTACAGGTGGGCAGATTAGCAATGTTAATTTTTTTAATTATAATAAGGCTTCTACGACATGGAATCACACGCCTGATCAGAGAACTTTGTCCTATTTCAGCCATGGCACAATAGGATCGGGATTGGAGATGGTAAGCGGTTTATTGTTAACAACAGGTGATTGTAGGGATGTGGAGGGTCCAAATTCTTACCCGAGTGGTGTTCCTTCTACAGTGCCGTATGAAAGCTTAACCTCTGACCCTAATTTGACACAGTTGCCGAATGGTCATAACCTTACCAATGGTGCTAAGTTGGAGTTTGATTTTGTTCCACTGCAATCGGAAATAAGTTTTGACTATATTTTTGCTTCGGAAGAGTACGAATACCCTTATTATCAGACATACTATGACGTATTTGGTTTTTTTATCTCGGAACTGGATGCAGGGGGCAATGTAATTGCGAGTACTACTAGAAATATTGCAAAGTTGCCTAATGGGCAAGAAGTGTCAATCGCTACTGTAAATCCTACGACAAATATCCAATATTATGTTGCAAACACGGGTGTATATATGGAATTTCTCGGTCGCACAATAGTTCTTACGGCAAAAGCAAATGTAATTCCCGGAATAAAATATCGCTTAAAATTAGCAGTAGCTAATTTTTCAGATAATGCTTATGGCACGGGTGTATTTTTGCGTGCAGGCAGTTTGGATTTGGGCGCCGGTGTGAAAAACTTTGGGGAAGGAGGTTTGGAAATAAACACACTCTTTGAAGGTTGTGAAACAAATGCGTTGGAAATAAATTTTCTACCCAGTCAATTGGCAACAACATCTGTTACTTTGGCATACAGTGGCACGGCAGCAAACGATATTCGTCAATTAAACAATGCGCCCATGCCAACATCTCTCACCGCACCCCCACTGTCAACATCGGTAACCATTCCTTACAAGGTTGCCTCTCCGGTTACGGCTAATGGAGGAAACATACGAATAATAGCCTCCACCAGTCAAGGCGGTTGTGAACAGATTGATACTATTAATTTAGTGGTTTATAGCGCCATCATTCCTGAGGTAACCACCATACCCTCTTGTGAGGAAGGGGAGGGAGGGATTGCCGTTTCGGTTAGCGGCGGCTCGCCCAAAGCGAGAATGAGTCTTGATGAAGGTCTCAATTGGCAACTTGTAGGTCAGTCTTTTAGCGGATTATCACAAGGAGACTATGAGCTTTGGATTACAGATTCTATAAGTTGCGACACCCTTTTTATTCCCGTAACCATTGATGCGCTTCCAGAACTGCTACAGCCCAATCCGGCGGGAGCCAATATTGCATACAATACAACCCATACGTTCAGTTTGGGGGCAGCCACAACAAGCGCCGGCACCATTACTTACTTATGGCAGCAAAGCACTGATAGCTTAACATGGTCGGCGGCATCAGGCGCCAATAATACGCAAAACTATACCACACCCGCTTTAACAAGCGATATGTATTATCGCAGAATAGCCATATCCAATCTTTGCGATGTATCCATCAATTCTAAAGCGGCGTTAGTATCAGTGTCTTGTTATATTACTCTAATTGCCTCTCCATCCGCATACGGTACCGTTTCCGGCGGCGGCGAGTTCAACTATGAAGACCCCGTAACCATCAGCGCCATCCCTAACGAAGGCTACGAGTTTGTGAAGTGGACAATCAACACGGCTACCGGACCACTCTTTACCACCTCTACCGATACTTCCTTTCTGGCTACCCAATCGCTTACCTTAGTGGCTAATTTTGTGGTAAAGAAATACCCGATAGTTTTGCT
>WQSU01000079.1 GCA_009787675.1 Lentimicrobiaceae bacterium | reverse complement strand
GCCGGTGCAGCGCCATGCACGGTAATCAGGGCGGGCAAACTGCTTTTCACGGTTTCCACACCACGTTCCAAGCGGCGTTTAATTACAATGTGCCGATTGTCAACCTCAACAAGTTGCTCAGCGTAGGTAATTTGGGGCATATCCAATTTTTCGGCGGTTTGCGGTCCCACCTGTGCCGTGTCGCCGTCGATGGCTTGCAGCCCGCAGAAAATAAGGTCGGGTTGCCATTTTTTTACAGCTTGGGCAATGGCGTAGGAGGTTGCCAACGTGTCGGAACCGGCAAACTTTGAGTCGGTGAGTAAAACCCCTTTGTCGGCGCCGCGATAGATCGATTCGCGGATGATTTCGGCAGCGCGGGCGGGTCCCATCGTCAACACATATACTTCAGCATTTTTCAGGCGGTCTTTCGCTTCCAGCGCCATCTCTAAGGCGCACAAATCGTCGGGATTGAAAATAGCGGGCAGCGCCGCTCTATTCACTGTGCCATCCTCTTTCATGGCATCTTTTCCCACATTTCGCGTGTCGGGAACTTGTTTTGCAAGTACTAAAATCTTCATTTTTAAAATATAATAAATAGTTATTGAATTTGAAACTGTGTTAACACATTGTCTATGTATGATTTGGAAACCGGTATAGAAGGCGCATTGTCATCCGACAATTCAATGATGCCACCTTCTTTATCTTTTTTATACATTTTAACTTTTTCAAAATTAACGATATACGAACGATGACAGCGCACCAGATTGGGGTTTTGATTTTGTTCCAACACCATGCGCAATGAGGTGCGCATAAAATGTTTCTCTAACTTTCCCTGATTGGTATAATAAACGGTAATATAGTTGGTATCTGAAACAATATACAGCAACGCCGCTATTTGAATGGAGAAACAAACCGTTCCCTTGTCATCTTTAAAAACTATTAAATCTGCTTTTTTCGTAGATTTACCTTCCCTTTTTTGAGGTCTGTATTTCAATCCTTTAAGAGCTTTTTCCCTTTTTTTGGAATAGGAACTTGTGGTATAATTCCAAAAATAAAAACAGGAAGAAATACGTGAAAACAACTTTTTCATTAACTTTTTTTAACGGTTGCAAAAATAGATAAATTGGGGCAAAGCAAAAGATCCCCTCTTTACAAGGCTGTTAATGGTATGTGGCGAATTTTTGTTTTTTTAGTGTTTATATTGTTCTTTTTTAATCTATTATAATATTTTTTATAAATAGAATACATGAAATTTGCCCACACGGTTTTTCTTTTATTTTTCATACACAAAAGGTAAAAAAAATAAAAATTCGCCCCACATATCTATTTTTTATCCCGTTTTTTAACGTTTTCTAATTTTTTTAAGGGTTGAATAAATCATTGTATTTTTTTTCCTGAATTTAGTACAGCGAGTTAGTTAGTAATGTTTCAATATTTCAGACATATTGCCGAGATAACAACATGTTTGTTTTGCATACGCACTGATTTTACTTTTTAAATCGGCTAAAATGGCATATAATTATTTTTTATGTTAGAAGCGCGGATATTCATTTTAAAATAAATAAAAAAACATACTACTGAATAATACTGTAATTGAGCCAAAAAAGAAATAAAACTTACATACGGAATGTTATTAAATCAAAGGCGTTGTTTCTGCATGCCGAGGTACCGTCTTCTGCGGCAGAGGTACTGATTGAAACAACGGGAGCAGTCCGTTCAGAGTGGTAAAAATGAATTTTGCTTGCGGTTTAAACGATTTTGTAACATTTTTCAGTATTTCGTAGTTCATTTCGTCGGTTTCCATAAACGAAAAACCACCTTCACAAAGCATAATCGCAACATCAAATTCACCTGCAAATGGCAAATTTCGCGCATCTTGACATTTAAAATCAATACACAAATTTGCTGCTTTCGCTTTTTCTTTGGCTCTTTTCAATTGCGATTCCGATAAATCAATGCCTGTTACGCTATACCCGCGTTTCGTCAGTTCTATGGCATGACGCCCTGTTCCGTAACCAACATCCAATATTTTCAACGATTTGTCAAATTGCAATTCTTTTTCAATAACATCACACTCTCAGGTTGTCCCGTGCGTATAGGGTTCACTGTCGTACTTTCGTCCGTAGTTCTCAAATAATGACTCGTACCATACCATTACCTCAGCAACATCTGTTTAATTTTCTCTACATCGGCTTTGGATTTTTCAGGGATTGCTCCGGCGTTTTCTAATTCGGCAAAATCATTGAGAAGTACTTTACTATAGGTTTCATTATTTTGATAAATGGTTTGCGATAACTCTTTGTAAATAGCTTCTGCTTTTGAAAAACGATTTTGAAAAAGCAACGCATGCGCCAGATTGGTTTTAGCCAGCAAATAGTCAGGGTCTAACTCCAAAGCTTTGTGCGCCGCTTGTTCAGCTTGGACATACTCTTTGATGAAAAGATAATAATAGGCAATAGATGAATAGCGCAGAGCAATAATATGTTGATAATTAATTGAACACTGACTCCCATTTTCGTCAGATTCTTTTTTCTTATTGATTAACCCTTCAATATACTCTTTTTTCTGTTCAAGTTCAACAAGAACAGCCCCTATTTCTTCTTTTGAGAGTTTGCATTCTCCTTTCATCCTGTCACGAAACCCTTCTTTAATGAAAGCCAAATCTACTTTTTCTTTTAGCATCTCTTTGAGATTTTCTATGATACTGAGATCAATGCCTGATTCTGTGATTTTTTCTTGAAGTTTTTCTCCCAGAATAATCCCAATGGCATAGTTACTTTTTTCTTTTTGGGTCATCTCTTGCGCTTTTAGGGAAAAGATTGCCACGAGGAATAAACCGATTAAAAATAGTGCTGATTTTTTCATTGTAAAATCCCTAAATTCGTGTCGGGAGCAACTTATTAAGTTTATTGTTCAAAAGCATGTGCGAAAATAGAGAGTTTTTTTTATTTTTCTAATTTTGATATGGTTTCTCTAATAAATTCCGAAGCACTTTCACACTTGATTGCCATAATTTTAGGCACATTATTTATATAAAACCATCTTAATCGTGCAACAATAGGTTCTCCATTATCAATTTTTTGGCGGTCTCTTAATGCTTCATCCTTTTTGTATTCTAAATTACCATCAATCATATTTTGCACGCTTTCCATTTCATGATACACCCTCCAAATAGACAACAATAGTTCCTTATCCTCTAACAGACGCATGGTTCCTGAAAATTTAAACATTTCAAACGCATCTTTTTTATAAAGAATAACAGGTGTGTGATTTCCCCAACCAAAGCCATCTTTATTGTCGTAAGCATAATAATCTATCGAATCTTTATTCCATAATTTTTCTTTGGTACAAATCAAGTAATTAGAGTATCGAATTGATTTTTGCAATCCTTTTGCATAATTGTCAAAATTTTCAATGTTTTCATTCAACTCTAATATTACAGCATCTAAATATTGTTGCAGGTCTTTTTGAGAATTGTTGTTGTTCACCCAAAAACCTATACCCACTGTGATGGCAATTCCGGCAATAATGATGGATAATTCACGGAAATATCTTACGATTTCACGAACTGTTTTTTTTGATTTTTTCATGGGATATATTATTGTTAGTTTTCAATTTTTGGCGGCACTGGTTAGCACTTTTATCTGCTTATAGAGAAATAAAACACACCCGCAAAGATATTTTTTTTATTATTTAAAGATTGAATTTGTAAATAAATCTAAATTTCTTTCATTTTAAAATAAAATAATCTTCGTGATTGTGGAAACAAAACTATTTTAAAAGGCTTTCTATTCTTTCCAAAATTCCACCTTCCATTAACTGAAAATTTCCTCCTGTATTTGATTCAGCTGTTATTACCACAATAAGGTTTTTTGTTTTGTAAATCGTTGCACTTTTGCCTCCGGCTCCGCTCATCGGTATTTCTCTATCTTTATTATCAACATCAACGCCCCACCAAAAATATCCCAAAAATAACTTCATTAGAAATAAACTATTTTTTTCTCGTTTTTTCGTTTTAAAAAAAATATATTTTTGCACCCCCAAAAAAAAATCAATTTTTAGCACGATATAACGATGAAAAGAACGTACCAACCGTCGAACAGAAGACGCAAAAACAAACACGGATTTAGAGAAAGAATGGCTACTGCAAATGGACGCAGAGTGTTGGCAGCCCGCAGAGCAAAAGGGAGAAAGAAACTTACTGTTTCTGACGAAGACCCCATAAAAAAGTAATTGTTCCAAACGTGCCGTGAAGAAGCTCCATATTGAAACTTACGGCTGTCAAATGAATGTTGCTGACAGCGAAGTAGTAGCTTCCATTTTATCTCCACATTATTCCATTACAGATTCGCTGCATGAAGCGGATCTGATTTTGTTAAATACCTGCTCCGTGCGCGACAATGCAGAGCAACGCATCAGAAAACGCCTTCGTGAATTGGCTGCGTTGAAGAAGAAAAACAAACACTTGCTTGTGGGATTGCTTGGATGTATGGCAGAACGAATTAAAGAACAGCTACTTGAAGAAGAAAAAACATTAGACTTTATTGCCGGTCCCGACGCCTACCGTAGCCTGCCCGAATTAATTGATAAAGCCTCCGTAGGAACCGTTTCCTTTAATGTTCATCTCTCGGAAGAAGAGACTTACGACGATATTGACCCCGTGCGCTACGACAGCAACGGCGTCTCTGCCTTTATCTCCATTATGCGCGGTTGCAACAACTTTTGCTCTTACTGCGTAGTGCCCTATACGCGAGGCAGAGAGCGCAGTCGCGAACCTAACACCATCATTGCCGAAGCGCAAAATCTGTTCAAAAAAGGGTTCAAAGAAGTAACATTGCTGGGGCAAAATGTTAATTCCTATTGTTGGAAAGAAGCCGAAAAAAATATAGATTTTGCGGATTTGACTGAACAAATTGCGAGAATTTCACCCTTGTTGCGTGTGCGCTATGCCACCTCACACCCGAAAGATATTTCGGATAAATTGTTGTTTGTTATGGCAAAATATCCCAATGTGTGCCACTATATTCATTTACCGGTGCAGGCGGGAAGCAACGAGATGTTGAAAAAGATGAACCGCATTTACACCCGTGAATATTATTTGGAACGCATCAAAAGAATAAAGGAAATTTTGCCCGATTGCGCCATCTCTACCGATATTATTGCAGGGTTTTGCGGGGAAACCGAACAAAACCATCAAGACACCCTCTCTTTGATGAAGAAAGTGGGCTACGAATACGCTTTCATGTTTAAATACTCGGTGCGTGAGGGCACCAAAGCGGCAGAGAAGTTTGAAGATGACATCTCTGAAGAATTGAAAATTAAGCGTTTGGAAGAGATCATCGCCCTGCAGCAGCAACTTTCTTTAGAAAGCAACAAAAGAGATATCGGCAAAACGGTAACCGTGTTAGTGGAGGGTGTTTCAAAACGTTCCGATCAGCATCTTTTCGGCAGGAACTCGCAAAACAAAGTGTGCGTCTTCCCGCGTCAGCATTATAAAGTTGGAGATTATGTCGAGGTGAAGATTTCGAGGTGCACGGCGGGGACGTTGATGGCTTAAGTTTTATTACTAATATTCACACGCCCTTTCAACCCTCGCTCCCAGCGCGCTTAGCCGCTCCACAATATTTTGATATCCTCTATCAATCTGTTCCACATTTTGAATTACACTCTTGCCCTCGGCGGAGAGGGCTGCTATTAGCAGGGCCACGCCTGCTCTAATATCGGGAGAGGACATTTGGGTAGCGCGAAGTTGTTTTTTATGATTTAATCCGATTACGGTAGCACGATGCGGGTCGCATAAGATAATCTGTGCACCCATGTTTTGCAGATGGTCTACAAAAAACAACCGACTTTCAAACATCTTTTGGTGAATCAGCACACTGCCTTTGGCTTGTACTGCAGTAACCAAAGCGATGCTTATTAAGTCGGGGGTGAAGCCGGGCCATGGCGCATCACTAATGGTGAGGATGGAACCATCTAACTGCCGTTCAATCTCATAGTGTTCTAATTTGGGCACGAGAAGATCGTCGTTCACTTGTTGCACGGGGATTCCCATTTTTGAAAAAGTGTAAGGAATGATTCCCAGATGTTTACAGGCGCAGTTTTTAATGGTAATGGAAGATCGATTGAGCGCCGCCATGCCGATGAAACTGCCTATTTCAATCATGTCGGGCAGAATGGTGTGTTCGCAGCCATGCAGGGTTTCCACACCCTCAATAGTCAATAAGTTAGAGCCGATTCCAGTGATTTTAGCACCCATACGGTTCAGCATGCAACAAAGTTGCAGCAAATAAGGCTCACAGGCGGCGTTGAAGATGGTGGTAGTGCCTTTTGCCAGCACGGAAGCCATTACAACGTTGGCGGTACCGGTTACGGAGGCTTCGTTCAGCAACATATAATCACCGGTTAGTTTTGGGGCAGAAAGTTCGTAAACATTCTCTTTTTCAAGATGTTTTAGCGTTGCTCCCAATTTATAGAACCCTTCAAAATGGGTGGTCAAGGGTCTTCTTCCTATCTTGTCTCCACCCGGAGCGGCAGCATACGCTTTTCCAAAGCGCCCCAACAGCGGTCCTATAATCATGATGGAGGCACGAATAGCACTCGACAAATTTGTGAATGTCTGAGACTTAATAAAATCGAAATGGATCTCTTTCGCCTGAAATTTGTATTCATGTTCTGAAATTTTCGTAACCTCCACACCCATAGACTTTAGCACATCAATAAGTCGTACAACATCTAAAATATTAGGGATATTTTTGATGATTACCGGTTCATGCGTTAGCAAAACCGCACAAATTACTTGTAATGCTTCATTTTTAGCGCCTTGAGGAACAATTTCGCCTTTAAGTTCGTGTCCGCCTTCAATAATAAATTTACCCATAGTTAATAAGTTTCACTATTTATTCCGATTTTTCCACTGTTATCGTAGTATCTCATCATGCGTTCCGGTGCGTACCAAGATTAAAATAAGTTTGATTTTATCTTTTTTGTACATCAACAACCAGTCCTCATCAATATGACACTCTCTAAATTCCTTTAACTTTCCATTTAGTTGATGATCTTTATATTTTGGTGCAAGGATTCTGTTATTTACTAATTCGCTAACAAATTCTATCAGTTTGCTTTTATCGGCTTTCTTTTTTGATAAACGTTTTTAAATCACGTTCAAAACTTGGTAATGCATCAATAGAAAGTATTGAATTACACGAAGTATTTGTCAATTCTGTTGCTAAATTCTTCAACTGTTCCATAATGAGTTAAATTACCATTGTCCAAATCTTCTAATGCCTGATCTAATTCGGATTTTTTTTCTTCGGAAACTTCAAAATTCATTTTTTTTCTTTTTATATACGCAAGAAGGCTGGCATGTTGCGCATAATTTATGGGTTTAACTGTTATAGTGGTCATAATATTTCATGTTAATTTTAATATCTGTTGCGTGTATTCTTTGCGGCAAAGATAAATTTATTTCAGCACAATGTTTTGATTAACGGTTAGCTACTCCAAGTCAGATTAATACCTATACTGTTCCGGCTTATACGGTCCTCCCACAGGAACACCAATGTAATCAGCTTGTTCCTGAGTGAGTTGGGTGAGTTTCACGCCAATTTTTTCTAAATGCAGGCGGGCAACCTCTTCGTCTAAATGTTTGGGTAAATTGTAAACACCTATTTCATAATTGTTTGTCCACAAATCTAATTGTGCCATCGTTTGGTTGGTGAAAGAGTTGCTCATCACGAAACTGGGGTGCCCTGTAGCGCAGCCTAAGTTCACCAAACGACCTTCTGCCAAAATGAAAATAGATCTCCCATCGGGGAAGATATACTCATCTACTTGAGGTTTTACGTTGCGTTTCTTGATATTAGGTTGTTTTTCAAATGCTTCCACTTGAATTTCATTGTCAAAATGTCCGATGTTGCACACGATAGATTGATCTTTCATTTTTAACAGATGTTCTTTGGTAATCACATCTTTATTTCCGGTGGTGGTTACATATATATTGCCTTCATCTAAAGCATCTTCCACTGTTTTCACTTCAAAGCCTTCCATGGCAGCTTGCAGGGCGCAAATGGGGTCAATTTCGGTAACGATGACACGTGCGCCGTACGATTTCATGGATTGTGCGCAGCCTTTGCCCACGTCTCCGTAGCCGCAAACTACTACTACTTTTCCCGCAATCATCACATCGGTAGCGCGTTTAATGCCATCTGCCAACGATTCGCGACATCCGTATTTGTTGTCGAATTTTGATTTTGTAACAGAATCATTTACATTGATTGCCGGAATCAGCAGTTCGCCGGCATCCATCATTTGGTAGAGGCGGTGCACGCCGGTAGTGGTTTCTTCCGACACGCCGCGCAATTCTCTCACGGTGTTATGCCAGCGTTGCGGGTCTTCAGCAAGAATTTGTTTCACTGTTTGTAAAACAACAGCTTCTTCTGTGGATTCCGGTTTTTTGTTTAATACAGTAGCGTCATTTTCAGCCTTGTAGCCCAAGTGAATGAGCAATGTGGCATCGCCGCCGTCATCCACAATCAAGTTAGGACCTTTTCCGTTGGGAAATGCCAGCGCCTGGTTTGTGCACCACCAATACTCTTCCAGCGTTTCCCCTTTCCATGCAAAAACCGCTATTCCTTTAGCGGCAATTGCAGCGGCAGCATGGTCTTGTGTAGAGAAGATGTTGCAGCTACACCAGCGCACTTCGGCGCCAAGATGCGTAAGGGTTTCTATCAGCACGGCAGTTTGCACGGTCATGTGCAACGAGCCCGTGATGCGAGCGCCTTTCAAAGGCTTTGTATTTCCATATTTTTCGCGAAGCGCCATCAATCCGGGCATCTCTTTTTCAGCGATTTCTATCTCTTTTCTGCCCCAATCGGCTAACGCCATGTCGGCAATTTTAAAGTTTAGGTTGTAGTTGGTCATAAATATAATTTAAGGTGTAAAGGTGTAAAGGTGTAAAGGTGTAAAGGTGTAATTTTTTGCGCTTTTGTGATTTCTAAATCCATTGCTCTTCCAGCACTTTCTTCAGTACTTTAGTGAAGTGTTCATTATCCGCTTTGGTATAACGCCTTTCCGTGAAAATTCGTGCGAGGTTGGGCAGATTATTCTCTTCCAACAAACGCAAGGTATTTTTGTGTGCTTCTTTGTCGGCGTAGAGCCAGTCGATACTTTCTTTATTGTAGTCGTTGTAGGTTTCGTAGTGCACTAATGCTTCCAAGGGGAGTTTGTCGGTAAGTTCCGGATTTTCATCGGGATATCCTAAGGCGATGCAGGCTACCGGCACGGTATGTTGGGGCAGTTGTAGCGCTTCAATGAATTTGTCGGCGTTGTAAGTAATCGTGCCCAACCAGCAG
>WQSU01000078.1 GCA_009787675.1 Lentimicrobiaceae bacterium | reverse complement strand
GTTGTAGAATGCAATGCAGTAGTGAGGGGAGGTTGGGTTGGGAGGTTGGGGGGAAGAGAGAAAGGGAAAAAGGAGAAGGGAGAAAGTAAGAAGGGAAAAAAGGAGAAAAGGAAAAAGGAAAAAGGAAGAAAGGGGAAAAGGAGGTTTCATGTAGTGAATTATTTAATATTATTTTGGCTGCCCCAAATATACAACTATTATACTTACAATCAGAAAGTTAAAAATGTACATTTTGTTAAAAAAAGTACAGTTTAATATCAAGAAAATGCAGTTTTGCATTTTTTGTAATATATCACTGTAAAAAATTTGGAAGGATTTTTTTGATTTTTGAGCTGATGGCTGAAGCCAACTACAATTAGAAATCTTATCCCAATTTCACGCGCGGATCTAACCACCCGTAAACGATGTCACACAAAATATTGATGATAACCAATATGATAGAGATGTATAGTAATGTGCCCATGACTACGGGGAAGTCGTATTTTTCCAAGCCATCAACCATGAGAACGCCAATCCCCTTCCAGTCGAAAATATATTCTACGAATACGGCGCCTGCCAATAGGGAAGCTAACCATCCTGAGATGGCTGTAACCACAGGGTTAAGAGCATTTTTTAAAACATGTTTAATCAAAATGGTTCGGTAAGGAACCCCTTTGGCGCGTGCGGTTCGGATGAAGTCTTGCGAAAGGACATCCAATACAGAGTTTTTGGTAAGTTCAATAACTACTGCCAACGGTCTAATTCCCAATGTAATGGCTGGTAATATTAAGTTTTTCAATTCTAAAAAGACGCAGGCGCCGTAATCGTCCACAGCATAGAGGCTACCAATGAGGTTGAGGTGAGTAACATCGGCGAGTACAAAGGCAAACAACCACGCAAAAAGTATGGCGGCAAAGAAAGAGGGCACCGACATGCCCAGCACGGAGAAAAACAACGCCATTTTGTCGAACCACGTGCCTTTGTAAACGGCGCACAGCACTCCAATAAAAATACCGACTAAAAGTGCCAGAAAAATAGCCACAAAAGCCAGCAGTGCTGTTTTGGGAAATGCTTCCGAAATCATCTCTGCCACTAAGCGTTTGCTTTGAAAGGAGCGACGCAAATAGGGTTTTTTTAAAACCAACGACGAATTTGAAAAAGATAAGAGCTTAATGTATTGGTAGTTACTTGGATTCAAGTAAAAAAATGATTCTGTGTCTTGGGTTTTATACCACGCCACCGGCGACAAATCGTTTAAATATCCCAAATATTGAATGCCAACGGGAAGCTCCAGCCCTAACTCTTTGCGAATGGCGTTTTCCGTGGCAAGGTCAGTGCGTTGCCCCAGCATCATACGTGCCGGATCTGAAGGCAGCACCGTGAACAAAAAGAACACCAGCGTGATAACTCCAAACATTACCAACAATCCGTAACCTAACCGTTTCAAGATATAGCGCGCCACTTTTTTTATTTTGACGGCAAAAATAAGTTTTTTCTTTGCATGCAAATATAGTAGAAATTGTAAGTTGCACAAGCCTCTGTGATCCTCTATGCATCCACTGTTTCTGCACTTTTGTCTGAGCCCGCGCATCATTCCGACCGAAGGGAGGAATCGGAACAAGAGGATAGACATGCTTTACGCCATAAAAGGGAAAAGCCCTTACATAATTCCGCCTGTCTGCACCACTACTATAGCAAGTATCAATTTTGTAAAGTTGTACTAAAGCATCCATTTTCAATGTTTCATGTTCAAATTTCTTAAAGGTTAGGTAAAATTCTTTTACAACATTCAATTTTCCTCGTGAGTTACCTTGAATCAATTAACAATCCAAAGCCTGGAGAGTACACTATTCTCATTCACCCCCCCGATAAAAAGCAACTAACTTCCGGCTTTCTATCTCCCAGTTAAAATGTTCAATTACCGCTTTGCGTCCGTTTTTGCCCATCTCAATAGCTGTTTCAGGGTTGTTTTTTAAGTATAAAATAGCGTTTGCTATCTCGTTAATATCTAAAGGATTCACACAAATACCACATTTATAAGTATCAATAATGTTTTGCCAAACCGGAAAATCGGATGCAATTACTGCCATGCCATACGCCATATACTCAAACAGTTTATTGGGAGAACTATTGATATAGTTGGGAACTGGGTGCAGGATAATCAAGCCGATAGAAGCGTTTTTTAAAATATTGAACAGTTCTTCCTGCATAATTTGTCCGTAGAATTTAGCAAACGTGTTGCTTAATAACTCGCATTCTTTCTCTACTTTTCCGTAAATGTGAATCGGTATTTGTATCTGTTGTGCCGCTGTTACCATTTCAGCAGCACCTCTAATTTTTGCAACGCTGCCCGCATAAACAATAGCGCCGGTCTTTAATTCAAATGAGATCTTTTCTTCGAGATTAATAGCAGGATAATTAGCTAACAAAATGGTATTGGGTTGCTGTTTTTGGTAGCGTTCCACAATCTCATCTACTACCGAAATAGCGCCATAGATTTTTTTTGCCGTTCTTTTCTCCACCCAGCCTGCCATAAAAGCAATGATCTTCCTAAAAACGGGTCTTATATAAGGTTTCGACATGATTTGTTTGGGCAAATCTTCATGGGCATCATAAATTACAGTATATTTTTTTGCCATTCTGCGGGCTAAAAACAACAACTCAGGATCGTGAAAATGCAAGACATCAGGTTTATCTCTTTCAATAACTTTGCGTACCAATTTTGTTCCCTTCAAGAATCTCTTTCTTCGTCCTTTTCCCGGAAATCCTGCATCAATTATTTTCACTCCGGCATACCATTCATCTCTTTTCCCGTCTGCAACAACGAAACTGACGTTGAACCCTGCTTTCAAAAGCGATACGCACTCTTTTTTAATGCGCCCGTCGTATCTGGGATGTACTGTTGAAATGTGATATACTTTCATCTTTTATCTAATATTTTTTGATAAACCTCAATAAATTTTTTACTGTTCACCTCTTTGGTGCCTTTTTGTACAATAATTTCTCTGTTTATTGCTGAAACTGCATCAGCGTTTAAAGACAATGCTTGCGAAATAAAATCAGTATCAACATTATCAACAAGTATTCCATTTACCTCGTCTTGAATCCATTCTTTTTTTGTAGGCAAGTTGCTGATGATGGGGATACAACCTAAATACATTGCTTCCAATAAGCTAATTGAAGCGGCATCGCTTTCGGGAATAGAAACCCAGATTTTGGCTTTGGCGTAGTTTTCGGAGTTGGCTTTGGCGTCCACCCAACCTGTAAATTCAACGTTCGACTCCATGTTGAGCGTTGTACATAACTGTTTTAGCTTTTCCGTTTCTGTACCCGTAGCAGCAACCACCAATCTCCAATCAGGGTTTTGTTGCAAAAACTTTGAAAAAGCCATAATAATCTTATCCACCCTGTACAACGGTTTGTGCAGTCTGTTGGAATAGATCATGTTTTCTTTTTGAAGGGGTAACTCTTCCACATTAATGCCAAAATTGGCAATAGCAACCTCAATTTTTTTGGATGCTAATTTTTGCATTTCACTAACTAAAACCTGTCCGTCAGCTGTAAAAGCATCACTTTGATTCAGAATATATTGCACCATTTTTTTATACAGACATCCTTTCTTGGGAACTAACAACACATCGCTGCCCCAAGCAGTAGCTACCACAGGAATAGATAACTTTGATTTTCTTAACGCTTTAATCAACAACAAACCGTAAGTTGAAATTTGTTGTATATGAATAATATCCGGTCGCTCTTTTTCTAAAATAGTTTGATATTTTTTGATTGCTCTAAAATAATTCAAAGGATTTTTTAAGGAAGAATATACGGCGTATTTGCTTTTTAACTTGTCGGCTTCAAAATCGTTTTCTCTTACGGTTATCAGCGATATTTCATCAAAGTAATCTTCAACCAAGTGAAAATAGTTGTATGTATGAATTGAATTTGATCCAATGAGAAGCAGTTTTTTCATGATTTTGAAATTTTAAGTAGCCATACAATAATCCCAACATAGAAGGCGGAGGAGAAAATACTTAAAAAAGTAAATCCCAATAATATATCACTTTTGATACCACCTAATATGATGGCAAATAAATAGAGGATGTGTCCCGACCAACTGAGCAGCAAGAATTTTTTTTGCCTGTTTACAATTAATGGAATTTGTGAAATGGGTGAAGTAATAAAACGAAAGAAAAGGTAGGGGACTAAGTATTTTCCGTAGATGCCGGCAATACGGTAGTTTTCACCCAAAAACCACGCGAACAGGTCGTCGCCCCAAAAGAAAACGATGGCGTAAAACGGCAAACTGATGCAAGCCAAAGCTATAAGTACTTTGAGCGCCAGCTTTCTTATATCTCTTGTTTGATGATAGGTTTCCGATGCTTTTTGGTAAAAAACCTGTGCAACGGCAGAACCTATGATGGCGGCAGGGGCGGAAAGCAAACGCAAAGTACGGGAATAAAGCCCCACCTGTTCTTTTAAATAATAATAGGAAAGTAAAAATATTTCACCGCTATTTTTTAGTACATCTCCAAAAGCATGGACACTGTTCACCTTCGGAAAATCTTGATACGTTACAGCCACCTCTTTCATTTCAGGGGATGAAATTGTTTTTAAGTGGCTTTTATCGCGTCGAAGAAAGGCAAAGAGCACAACGGCAACTCCGGCAAAATAACCGATAATTTGCCCAAGAACCAAACCCAATGATTTTAAGAAAGAGAGCGCAATATTACTGGTTACTAAAGTGATACTCTCAACAGATTTTGAAATAGCTACATTACGAAACCTCTTTTTTCTTGAATTCCAATAGTTAAATACTTGATACCAAGAAACCGACAGTACCGAGAGTGGCACTAAATAGAGATAGCTTGAAATATCCTCATTATGAAGTATTTTACAGATGTTAGTATTAAAAATCCAAACAATTAAAAATGATAAAACACTTACAATTAAGCTAATAATAAGGGATAAACCTAATAAGTTCATCGCTTTTCTGTCTTCTTTTGGAAGCATAATAGCCAGTTCGTAACGTGCTGTAGCAATGATAGAAAATAGATTGGCTACAGACAAATAGAGCGCTAAAACGGCAAAATCATCAGGGGTATAAATGCGTGCAAGAATCGGCTCACACAGAAAAGGGATCGCTTGTGCAATGACATTTCCGGAGAAAACCGTAAAGATGTGCTTGATGAAATCAGATTTTAGATATTTTGTAATGAATGACACTTTTCAGAACCTATTTGTTATTTTGTTGAAAAACTGCATTTTCTAAATGATAATATTGACCATAAAAAATTCCCGCAAAAATAAAAAACAATAGAGATAAGGTAGTATGTGAGAGCGGAGAGTTGGTTATACTTGTAATTAAAAATGTTATAATGACCAACAGAAACTGTTTTGCCTCCATTGACGAGCGAAATTTCTGAATAATTTCTTTTAGGGGCGCAAGAAAAAGGGCAAGAAATGCGGCAAGTCCTATTATTCCATATTGCCATGCCCAAAGAATATAGCTGTTCTCGGCATGGAGATGATGGGCATAGAAGTAATTTTTCTGCGGCGCATGCCCAAACACCGGTTTTTGAAAAAACTGTTGGGTTAATTCCTGCCAAATCTGCAATCGGATCTGCCACGATGAGGTTTCCCAAACATTGATTTGCGCTAAAGATAATAGATAATTACTATTGTTATTCGTCATATCGCCTATAAAATTGAAAGTTAAAAATAACCATGCAATACAGACAACACCTGCAATTTGTAAGATTATTTTTTTCCATGTAATTTGTGAAAAAAAATAGTTTGCACAAAAAACGATTCCAAATGTAATAAAACCTGTTCTGGATTGCGTGGCTAAAACGGCAAGAAGACCGGCAACAAAAAAAAGTATTTCTTTCTTACTCCACTTTACTTTAGGAAGATAACGAATTGAAAGCAAGATAAAAAATATCGCATTGTTGTTGGGGTTTGCCAAGGTTCCCAGCATTCTTTTGGTGGAGGGTTGGAACAAAGAATTTAGCCCAAAATGAGTTAGATGACAGTTATTTTCTCCACAATAAACAGGCATCACCACTTGATTAAAATGGGCTATATTATGAAAGTGAAACAGATTGAAAATTAACAGGATTACAAAAAGAATATCCCACGTTGCTCCAAACCATTTGGGGTTATAGGTTTCTTTAAAAAAAATAAAAACCATTAGAAACGTAATGATGCGATAGATCTCAAAATAATCGTTTATAGCGGTAGATTGCCGGTTCAGAAAAATGGCAATTAAAATGACGGGAATAATAGCCAACAGCAGTTTGGTGTAATGGATACTCCAGTTTTTATACCACTTGTTAATTAAGATGATACCCAACAGAACGGGCATAAGAAAATCTACTGCCTGAAATTTGAAAGTAAAGTAAGAAAGTGAGATGGGTGGGGCTAATAATNGTAGAATGCAAAATGTTATAGATAAAATAGTTAAAACTGATTCTTTTTGAAAGATTGAAAAACTTATTTTATCACCCATTTTTTTGCTAATTACTCATATCATTATTTTTTGGCGGCAAGAAACAGATATGTTAACCCATCTTTATGTTATACAACAACTCTTTAATATAATCTTGATGTTCGCTTGAGACTCTTAATAACGGCAATCGCAAATAATAATCCAAATGATGTTGCATGGCAAGAAATGCTTTTACTCCGGCGGGGCTTCCCTCTTTAAAACAAGCCTGAATAACATCTAAAAGTTTGTAATGGAGGGCGGCAGCGTCTTTAAAGTTTCCTTCCTGTGCGAGGTGCACCAGTTGCGCCATCTCTTTTGGGAAGGCATTGCCCACTACGGAAATCAGTCCGTTGAGACCTACAGCCATGAGGGGCAAGGTGATGGCATCGTCTCCTGAAATCACGATAAAATCTTCCGGTTTGTGCTTCATAACATACATGATTTGGTTCATGATGCCCGATGCTTCTTTAATCCCGATGATATTTTTGTGTTCTGCCAGTTTCAAAGTAGTTTCGGCTTCTAAATTGCATCCGGTGCGGCTTCCCACGTTGTACAAAATGAGTGGCAGCGGCGCATGGTAAGCCAATTCTTGATAATGCTCGTACAAACCGGCTTGCGTAGGTTTATTGTAAAAAGGCGTAACCGACAGGATAGCGCTCACCCCTGAAAAGTCGAAACTCTTAAATTTTTTGGTAATCTGCCTTGTATCAGGACCGCCCATTCCCACAACGACGGGCACACGGTTTTGGTTGGCTTGTACAATGGTGCGCACAATCTCATGTTTTTCCTCATCGGAGAGGGTAGGGGTTTCGGCGGTAGTTCCCAACGCTACTAAATAATCTACACCACTATCAATGAGGTGATTAACTAATCTTGCAAGATTAGAGAAATCCACCTCTCCGTTTTGTGAAAAAGGGGTAACCATGGCTACTCCCAAGCCTTTGTATTGATTCATAAGAAATTATCCTCCGGTTAGTTTTAATAAATAATTGTGAATAGTTTTTAACAGTTTAAGGTTATCTAAAGGAGCTTCATCTTTAATAAAAATATCGTACAGGTCTTTCGAATGATTGTTGGCGCCCACAATAAGTTTTGCATTCGAAATATTTAGGATGTAGCGCAAAGGAGGCAAGTCATTGCGGGAAAAATCTATGAGAATGTCAAAATCTTTCTTCATAAAATCAGTCAGTTGAACAAGATCGGGCTTGCCGTACCAATTCAAATGTTTTCTGGCGAAAAAGTCGGCAGACAACTGTGGCAAACAATAATAGGGCACCTCTTTTTGGTCGATATAGCCCATGAGTTGTACCGTCCGGTTGGCAGAATGAAGTTTGGAGAACAACTCATGAATCCCTTTATAGGATGCTTCATCAGTAATTTGACACAAAATACCCACAGTACGAGTCTTCTCCAAAGAGGCTATTTGTTTCTCTCTGGAGAGTTTATGATTTTTAAGGCAACGTGTTAGCAGGTATTTTTTTATGTGTTTTATCATAAAAACAACTTGTGATATGAGGGCACAAAAATAGCAGAAATCTTAAATGTTTTTTTTGAAAAGCATATTTAAGATTTCTGCTATCTTCGCCCCCAATTTTTCACCTTGTTAAAAAGTATGACAAAAATAAAAAAAATCTCCTTTTTTCTATTTATAACACTGTCTTTCAATAGTTTATGTTTTTCGCAGTCTGCCAATTCATATATAGATATTATTACGGGAAACAGCGAAAAATATGTACCATTTCAAAAAAACTTTAATCCACGTAAATATGATCCCGCTATTTTAAAAAGTTGTTTTATTACCATGATGGATGATATTAGGCATCAATTATATGGCTGTAAGGCTTTTATTAATCTTCCCATGTTAGATTCGGTGGCGCTCATGCAAGCGGAATTTCAAGCTGCAAAAGACAATCTTACTACACAAAACGAAGCCCCGTTTCAACGTACGGCGCAACGACTTAAAAAATACGGGTTTTCCACGCAGGGAAATGAAATTGTGGGGAAAGCCAAAGCCCATCAAGGAGATAATGATTATTCTTACTACGATTTGTGCTTAGAGTTAATGAAACCTTTATTGAAAACTTCTTCAGGGGTTCCTGCCATGCTATCTCCGCAATATACTATTTATGGCTTTGCCTGCGACATTGACCGAAATTTACGTTTCCTGTATATTTCATTTGTACAAGGAAATGACCTTACTAATCAGGTGTTTAACTCCATTGCTTCTAAACAAAAAGATATACCCATTTCGAAAGGCAACGCAGGACTCTCTTTTTATGAGGAAACTGTATGTAAAAAATGTGCGGAAGATCAAACTTTAGAACTGGTTTACGACATGCTGTATTGGGACGAAAACGGTGATGTTTTTCTGCAATCTGATGATGCTAAACTTGTTAAACGATTGCTGACCAAAGCCGGAAGTTTTATTGTGTTGGATTTTATTCAGAAAGAGCAATACAACTGCCGTGTGCCGCAGGTGGATCACAACAAGCCTTTTCGGGGCATCGTTTCAAAACCAATTTCCGTAGATAAGATTTTGGCTGCTAACGATTCTACGGTCAAATCAAATATGTTTCATGCCAAAATCGGCGCCATTCCACCACAAATTGAACTGAGCAAAGAGATTGATATTAATATCCTTCTGCTAAGCGATAAAAAAGTGGTTTGCAGAACATTAATCAAGAAAAAAATACAAAACCTAAAAACTTCAGATGCTCTTGCAGATTCTTTAATAGAAGCGCAAGAGTTTGAGAAAGCGCTATATCGCCTCTCGCCTATGCTCTCCGACTCCACCATCAATGAACAGGCGCTTTTTGCCATTGTGCGGTTAGCGGCACACAAAGAAAAAAACTACTTGAGTTCCATCTTCACCCAATCTGTGCAAATGGCAAACCTCAGAAACCCACA
>WQSU01000077.1 GCA_009787675.1 Lentimicrobiaceae bacterium | reverse complement strand
ATCGCCTCGTTTCTACTCCATATCGTTCTGCCAAGTCAAAATCTAAAATGACTTTGACGCCTCTTATTTCGTGAATTCGCTGAATTATTGACATCTCAATAACATTTTCTTGCTTTCCGACAGGTATTACTATGGTTGTCTCCATACTTCAAAATTTTCCGCGAAGGTATGTTTTATTTTTTGGTGGCAAAATAATTTTTGTGGTAATATTTTCTGTCAATTCCCGATGACCTAACCGGAGCGTAGTGCGTAAGATTTGTATTCTATGTTTTGAATTTCTGACATATATCTATTTTTTACAAAGTTACATTATTAACTATTACATTCATTTTTTTACTCTACTGTTTTCGTTATGTATCATATATTTCTCCTTTTTTCTTAAAAATCAAACTTAGCCAAACCTAATTCTGTCAACCTGATTTTCAACACAATTTCAGAAATCTCAAATTTTTCCATAAGCCCAGTGCTAATGGCTTTCCAATCCGAATAACTTTTGCCACGAGGCAACACAGTTAAAAATTCTCTTTTAAAATCCTTTGTTCGCCATTGAAGTTTTCCGATAAAATTTTTCTTTATTTTCTCTTTTGGTAGCAAAAAACAACTTGCAAAATAATTAGCCTCTTTCTCTTGGTCGGATATTGCTTTGTTTTCTTCTGTAATTTCATTCTCACCACAAAAGAATGAGGCGGTATGCAAATAATGCTGTAAAGCAAAGTGTCCGAGTTCGTGCGCCAAAGTAAAATTTTTGCGTCCTGTGTTTTCTATGTTTTTATTTACAGATATGTAAAGTTGCCCGTTGAGTTGTTTGAAAAATGCACCTAAAAAATTCTCGCTTCCGTCAATTTCACGCAATTTTATTTTCTCCGCCGAAATGATTTTAGACAGCATTTTTGCAGGACTGCCTTTTTTGCAGTGTCTTGAATACATCTCCGTTGCTACGCTTTCTATTTTTGCTTTATCTATCATTTTCGTCTATTGCTTCGTAAATATTACGGAGTGTTTTTTCGTCAATGTTACCACGAGCGGCAAGTCCGATTTTTTTCCAAGTTTGAAAATCCGTATCATCATCAGCAAACAATTTGAATGGTGCTATAATCGGTTTGTTTTGTTCCTCACTTATTGTTATTTGCCCATTCATCAAAAGTGGAAGCAAAAAATCACGAAGTTGGGCAAGGTTGGAAGATTCTTGTTTGTTTTTAATGATTGTAGAAAATAATGGTGAAACGGTTTTGTTGAATTTTTCAAGAATTTTCGTTGTTGGAACGGATATCTCGTAAGAACTCACAAAATCATCAAATAAGAAATTTTTTATTCCGCTTGTTTTACCTTCGTAACCAAAAAATAATCCATTGTCATATAGTTGTTTCCAAACAAACATGAAATAGTAAAATATATTTTTGTCTTTCAATGAAACTGACTTGCAAAAATTTGAACAGATTAAGGGAGTATCAAAACCTTTTAATATTTCGTCTAAAATATACGCCATACGCCCTGTTGATTGCGTAGGGCTTCCGCCCGAAATTTCAATTACAAAATCGCCATCGGTCAAAAATTTGTTATTATTTTTTTCTAAAATATATCTTTCCGGCGCTTTTAGTTCATTGTTTCCTATAAGTGAATTTATATCTGTGCCACGAATACAAGTAACCTTTTCTGTATAATTTCCTTGCTTTGTTTCTTTACCCCAATCGCCATTTTTTTGATTTTGTATTAAAGTTGCGACCTTTTTCCTCTCCCAATTTCTATCTGCATTTTGTACAAACCAATACTCATAAATCGTTTTTGCCAAGTTTTCTAATTCCTTGTTTATTTTGTTGTTGAGTTCTATTTTGTCGTCAAGGGAAGAAAGAACGCGGGCAATGGCGGTTTGGGTTTGAATATCGGGAATTTCTAGTTCTAAATTCTCTAAATCGCTTGGATTGATTGACGGATAGGATGAAACATTATTTGTTGCAATAGTGTGTAAGTAATTTGTAAATTTGTCTTGTGTCAAATAGTAGTACAAAAATTTAGGATTTGCCAAATTATCTATTACATCAATAGTTGCAAAACCTGTTGAAACAACAACGTTTTCTTTTGGATTATCAAAAATTCCAAAATGTTGCAAATTTGGACGAACAGTTGAATAAATTATCGTTTTATCTTTTACTGCTCGTTTTGCCCTACTTGGAATTTTATCATTTTTAGACAAATGAATAAAATCATCAAAAATACCATTCGTAACGGAACTAGTATCTAAGTACAAAATTTCGTCAAAATCATCTACACAAAAAGTGGTTCTATTTGTTTTTGCAATCTCTCCCAATTTCACTTTATTCATTTCCATAATTTTTCATTAGCGCTTAATCATTATTTTCGAGGAGCATATCGTTATCCATTCTGTTTGGTAATGCTTTTGCATTGAGCGGACTGATAGCAGGTTTTCCGGTTCTGCGTTCAATGTTTTTACGTGCTTCTTTTGCCACTTTTGCGCCTTCCAAGGCAACGTCTTGACTTTGTACAAATCCGTCCGGTTCTTTTGCTTTGCTGATTTCAGACGCAGAGGCTTCTGCCAGAATATTGAGAGCAAGTTCAATATTGGTCATATTATCGCGAAGATTTTCCTTTTTCAATCCTTTGAAATTTTTGTATTGTGCAACGGTTTTTCCGCTCCATTCTTTGGTCATCAAGTTGGTAAGAATGGCATATTCCAATCCCTCTTTTACTCCTGCTTTTTTCCACTGGTCGGTCAGTTCTTTGCGAAATTGTATGGATTGTAGGCGTGTATTTATCCATTCTTCGGAATAACCCAAACGGCGATAATCTCTCATTGCTTGCTCAATAGAAAGTTCCGGATTTTGCACTTGGTCTATCCGTTCTTTGGCTACTTCCGCCATCCATATTTTAAATGGCTCTGCTTTTGGCGAAGGAATAGACTGAATAATACGAAACATTCCTTGCATCGTGGCTGCCTGTATTTTTCGCTTTTTACCGTCTGCTGCCTGCATTTCTACCAGGGTACAAATTGTACCCCAGTTGGATTTCAGTTCTGTATCACGGCTCAACATTCGTTTTACATATTGTTTAATATCAATACTTTCAGTTAATACAGCAACAATATCCTGCACCGAAAAATACCATTCTTCAGTTTCTGCATCCCAAGCAGAGCGGATTTTTTGGTTTTCAAATAATTGTATTTTATTCATTTGTGCTCATTTTTTAAGTAAATTTTCATTATCTCTCCCAATTTCACTTTATTCATTTCCCCCGTCCTCCAATTCTTTATGCCTGCTTTCCTGCATTAGTAAATTTTTCTCGTTTTCGAGTTCTTTACAAAGTTCTTCTTCGGTTGGCAAATACAATTTATTTATATTTTGAAGTGAAAATCTGCTTGTTATTTTCCGATAATGTGTCCAACTCAATTCGTGACGCTGTGCGTCACAAATTGGAAAAGCTAAATAAAACTGTCTGATCAATCGCAAGTTACTCTCGTCAAATCCTTTTCCGAAATCACGAGTTAATTCATTTGATAAAAACTTCAGCAATGAAGCCCCATACTCTGCTCGCTCGTTTCCGGCTTGTGTTTCCACTATTTGTTTTCCTACAAGCCAATAAGCCTCAACCATAGCAAAATTTACTGCCGAATACGCTTTTTTACGAGCAGTATTCAGTATCTCTTTTATTTGTAAATAAAGGTTATTATCGGTTTCTCTCAACGGTATTGAGAGTTTTTCAGGAATTACTATGTTTTCTGTTTTTTTCATATTACTACTCCATTTCCAATGTTGCTAAATTTTTCAAAATTTCGGCTTCCAATTTTTTCCCTTGTTCAAAATATTCGTTCAACTTGCTACTGTAATCGGTTATTTTCTGTTGAAATTCTTCGGGTGAAATTTCAGAATATTCAATCTTAATGTCAAAATATTGTCCTGCAGCAAACGAATAATTTTTGGCTTTTATTTCATCGTAAGAGAGAACAACCGCAAAATCATCTATTGGCTCTTTCTCTACAAAAACAGAAATAATTTTCTGTTCATCTTCGACAGAAAGCAAGGTTTTTTGATTTTTGCCTTCTTTTACTTTATCTCCAAGTTTCGAGGCATCAACGAGAACAACATTGTTTTTATTTTGTTTATCAATAAAAATCACACTTACACTGGTTGGTGTTGTGGCAAAGATATTTGAAGGCATTGACACTACGCCTTTGAGCCATTTATTATCAATCAAACATTTTCTAATATTAAAGTCAATACCACCTTTCCCTATTTTTCCGCTTTTGTTTACTTTTGGAACACCACCTGTTACAAAACCTGTAGGCACAACTACTGCGGCTTTTCCGGTTTCATTTAAAGAAAACATAATATGTTGCAAAAAGAGCAAATAAATTTCCATTCCATCTTTATCTTTATTGGGAATATTCGGCACTCCGGCAAAGAAGCGGTCGGTGCTGTCAGGCAGAAGAGAAACAGAATTTTGCCATTCGGAAAAATCTAATTTAAACGGTGGATTTGAAACAATGAAATCCATTTTCAACGTATGCCGACTGTTAAGAATCGTATTTCCTTGAACGATATTATCAATAGAATGTGATAAATTATTTAGAATCAAGTTTAAACGCAAAAGTTCTACCGATTTCTGTGTAATGTCCTGCGAATAGATAGAGCAACGGTCGGTGCCGATTTTAGAGGCAATATTCATCAACAGCGTACCAGAACCCGCCGAAGGGTCGTAAACGGTTTGCGATTTCAAATCGGCGTTATTTCCCACAAGAATTTCAGCCATAATTTTTGCCACCGAGTGCGGCGTGTAGTATTCGGCATATTTTCCGCCGCCGTCTTTGTTGTAGTCCTTAATCATATACTCAAACAAAGTAGAGAAAAAGTCAAAACCTGCCGAAAAAATTTCTTCAATATCAAATTTTGAATTTGCCAATTTGTTGATAATTCCTTTTGCGAAGGCGTTCCACTGCGATTTGTCGTTAATGCTATTTTGAATGAGTTTTTCTTCAAAAAGGCGAATGTCCGTACCACCCGCTGTATGCACAGAGAAAATACCGGTGTTCAGTATGGCAATATCGTTGAGCGTGTCGTCGAATGTTTGTGCAAATTCGGCGGTATCTTGTTGAGTAAAAAGGTATTCGAGCAGGTGCTGCGGACGCATTTGCGCGGCGTTATAGTCAATTTCGAGCAAAAGCATTTTGTACTCCGGTTCCGAAAGTGCGGCAAGTTCGGTGTAACTTTTCAGGTCAGGACGTTTTTGCTTAACAGCATATAGAAATTTGTCGTTCAAAAACTTATACAAAAACATTTGCGTAACGATTTTGTATTCGTTGGCATTGCCTCCCAAACCGTAAGAATAACAGTTTGCTTTGAGGTCATCAACTAATTGACGTACTGTCTGATTGTAATCTATTGTCATATTATTTTTATTTATTCTATTAATCTTTCAATCATGCAAATCTTGATTCAGACATTTATGCTGCCGCCCGATATTCTTCAAAATATTCATCGCTGACATATTTAATTAGTCGCTCAATAATATCGGCATTAAGTTTTTGTTCAAATTCGGGTTTCCGCCAAATTTCTGTAATTTTTTGCCCCACCAAGCGTTCAAAAAACGGCTTTTTCGATAGCATATTTTCGTTTTGCATAACTACCTCGTCAATACTTTCTTTTATACGCTCCAAAAGTGTAAGCAAGGGATTGTTAGCACTTGGCAAACCACTCGGTACAAGTGTTTTGTAAATTCGAGCAAACTTTTTGTCGCCGCCAAATTTTGCTTTCAACACATTGTTCTTACGGTTTAATTCTTTGATTTTATCGTATATTACCGACAGTTCCTGACTTTCAAATTTTATGTTATCAAGATTTGTTTCGTCAATTCTGTGCTTTTGTAAAAGGCGGCGAAAATCATCAAAGAGCAAAATCCATTCGGGGTCTTTTTGGTGGAAGTTGTTTTGCAGTTCTTGGCGCGTGTGGCAAGCGGTAGAAATAAGTTGTTCGGCAAACATATTGAGTTGTTCTTCGCCGATTTTTGTAAATTGGAAAACCACATTTTCTATTGCCTCGTTGAGCAGTTCGCGAGAATTTACATCATTCACTGCATTTGCCAAATTCAGCAGTTGCAAACGGTTTGAGACTTCCGAAATGAGTTGCGAAAGTTGTTTTATATCAAGTTGTTCTGTTAATTCTGAATAACCAATCAGTCGGGCTATATTGTAAATATCGCGTGCATCTTGCAAGGCGTTTTTGAGTTCGAGAAGTTTTTGACGGTCGTTAATTTCTTGAATTTGTTGCGAAAAAAGTTCTTTATTGTCGCCTTTTTCTGCGGAATAATCACTTAAAACGATTTTTATCCGGTCAATTTTTTCATCAATTTCTTCCTTGCTCATAAACAGCGAACCGAAAACATCGTTTTGGTCTATTCCGGTAGTATCGGTGTCGTATTCGCGGTTAAGTTCTTCAAAATAAGCACGATTTGTAATATCAAATTCTTTGCTAATGTCGGCAAAATCAACTACATATCCCATACGAAAATCTTTATACGGGCGATTTACGCGAGTAAGTGTTTGTAAAAGATTGTGCGCTTTAATTTTTCTGCCGAGATACATTTTTTTCAGTCGCGGAGCATCAAAGCCAGTGAGCAACATCGAATAGACGAACAAAAAGTCAATTTTTCCGTCTTTGAAATCTTTAATTTGAGCGGCACGGCTCTCTTTGTCGCCTTCGTTATGAAGAATCAAGGTAGCCGATAAGCGATTTTTTGAGTAATAGGGTACGGGCGGCTCTGCTGCTATTAAATAATCGTGTTCTATTTCGTGTAATTGAGAAGGCGCGTTCCTCTTCTCTACATTGAAACGGAGTTGAAATAAATCAAAAAACATTCGTGCCTGTTCGCTACTATCGCAAACCACCATTGCTCCGATTGATTTGTCGCCGAAACGGACGCGCGAATCTTTAAAATCTTCCAAAATATAATCCAGCATTGGCTCGCAAAAACGCTCGTGTGCATAGAGTTCTCGTTTGTTGAGTGTTCCAATTTCTACTTCCACATCTTTAATCACTTTTTTGATTTTATTTTTGTAGGAAGTTTCAATCTCCTCACGCAAAAGTTTCAGCGTGTAGCCATCGCGAATGGAATTGTTATAATAATATTTATGAATGTAGTTTCCAAAAATATTGCGGGTGGTATTCAAGTCGTTTTTTTCTGTCAAATCAATCTCTTCTTCATCGCCTTTCGCTGCGTTTTTATAGGAAATTAAGGGTGTTCCGGTCAATGCTATTTTAATGGATTTTTTATCAGAGTTATAGAGATTTGGCAAAAACGAACCCGAAAGATTATAACTTCTATGCGCCTCATCAATAAAGAAAATACGCTGAACGTCAATGCCGTAGCCGCTGTTATTCAATACGATTGTGTCTTCATTAAACTTTTGAATATTGATAACTGTAATTCCCTTGTTTGTAGTATTTTTCTTAAAATCTCGCTGTAATTCCTCTTTGGAATTAACGGTGGAAACATCAAGACCGCGTTTCTTAAATTCGGCGCTTGCCTGTTTCAATAAATCCAATCTATCAACAATAAAATAGAACTTCGGCACAATGCTTTTTTTACTGAAATAATCGGTAAGATAACGCACCGAGTAATACGCCAAAGCTGTTTTTCCGCTACCTTGCGTATGCCAAATCACGCCTTTTTTCTCGTCGTTTTCCAATGTTTTACGAATTGCCTTTGTCGCAAAAAACTGTGGGTAACGCATTATATGTTTTTGTAAACCATTGCTTTCATTAACATACACAATTCCGTATTGCAAAAACATTTTCAAACGGTCTTTTGTGAAAAGCGAGGTAAGAATGCGGTTTGTAGGCGTATTGTCGTTTTTGTTGGATATAAATTCTTGTGAATATTTAAGCGTTTGATAATTCGTGTCTTTCAGAATAGAATTTTCAGTACTGTCGTCTATATCTTTTATTCCGTCAATAAGTTCTGATTTTAATTCCTCGCGAAAATTATTGAATTTCGTATTTCCGCCTTTTGCCGTTGTTGCATAAAAAGCGCCTTGCAGTTGGTCGGCATTGTTGTCGTCGTATTCCATATTGTTTGAAAAAACGAGCAACTGCGTGATATTTATGAACTTGCGGAATTTGTCGTTGCGAAAACGGTCGTTAATTCTGTTTCTTTCGGATTCTATTCCTTTCGGATTGTTTGGTTTTTTTACTTCTATAAATGCCAACGGCAAACCATTGATAAACACCGTAATATCGGGACGAAATTCGTCTTCGCCACTACGATAAGCGAGTTCGGTACAACAATGAAAAACATTGTTTTTGAAATTCTCCCAATCAATAAGTTTGTAAATGGAATTGCCTTTGCCAATTAAGCGGTTGTAAAAAGTTCTGCCCAAATCATCATAGCCAAGTTCGAGCGAAATATTTTGAAATTCTCGCTCAAAATCGTTTTCGTCAAAGTTAATATTGAGTTTCAAAAACTGCTTACGAAAAACATTTTTGATGATGTTTGTGTCATCATCAAACTCATAATTCGCCTTATCTTTCAGCGAAAAATACTTGTAGTCCAACCTTGTCAAATGCACAAGTGCGGGAATCTTTACGCGGGTATTTTCGGAAAATTCGTTGGACATATTAACTTTTAATTTTTTGTTTTGCTATATTCAATACCTTTTTCTTTTTATGAGTCCTGACAGTTTTTGGCGAAAATACAACTTTTTCCCGAATTGATACTTTTCATTTTTCAAGTATTTTACAACAAATTTTTGTTCAATATGATACGTTGTCCACGGAATTTTCTTGTACTGATTTCTTGGTTTGGGTGGTGGGCTTGAAAAACCCAAAAATGGGCTTTTTTTCGTATTTAAAGCCATCTTCAACCTCTAAATTTGTCTCATCTTTTTTCAAAATGAGCGTCTTCCATCTATTCCTGCGCTCAAAAAGCAACAAAAAAGCTAAACCCCCGTTTACTATCTTTATTTTCCTCCCAATGAGAAACATTATTTTTACCCTCTCCTTTCTTTTCTTACTGAGCGCGGCACAGGCGCAGTTAACGGTTACCGGAATGCTTAAAGATACTGCCCACGAAGCCATCTCTTCGGCTACGGTAATGCTTTTACATCCAAAGGATTCCACGTTGGCAAATTTTACCTCGTCGGACGCAAAGGGGAATTTTGCTTTTAAGAACGTGAAGAAAAGTAATTATATTCTTAAAATTTCGCATATTTCTTATATGCCAAGAGAGTTTTTTATTACGGCAACAGAGGAGAAAGAGATCAATATGGGGGTGATTGAGATGAAGCAGATCGCCAGTTTTTTAATGGAGATTGTGATTCGGGAGGCAAAAGCGCCCATCTTTATCAAAGGGGATACGGTAGAATATGACGCTACTACCTTTAAAGCG
>WQSU01000076.1 GCA_009787675.1 Lentimicrobiaceae bacterium | reverse complement strand
AGCGGCGGCGTTCCCGACACATTGATGGGAATGGCGGGAGAAGAGGCTACCATAAACGGACTGCCTGTAGCTGTGAGCGTTACCTGCGAGGAGGTTTCATCGGTTACCAAAATATCCAAATTTATGAAGGTTCCGGCAATCACGCAAGTATCTGAACAATCTACTTTTGGTGGTTTATTATTGCAAATAGCAATGGTAATTTGCATATCGCGCACTACGCTCCCCATAAATTGTCCTTTCCTATACTCGGAAATTAGAATGGCAATATTATACTCACCTTGTGTTTTAGGCGTTTCCCAAATCAAATCGCCCGTAACTGCATCCATTTTAATATATTGCGATGCCTCCGGCAATTTATATCCCGGAATGGGAAGCCCATCCAAGCCGCGACAATCAATCAATTCATAAGATAGTGAATCGCCATCAACATCATAAGCGCCAACATTGTGATAATAGGTAACCCCCTCACAGCCATTATCTAACGGAGGATTAAGAAGTTGTATTGAATTATTAGTACCTAAAGAAGGATCAATAACAATGATTGTTTCTATAAAAAACGGGATATTATCCGACTTGGGAATGTTAAGAATGCCGTAGTTGCGGTTAGGATCTTCAAAAGTAACCTTATAGGTGCTGTTAGAAGAAAAGGTGTGTTGCGCCACGTAAATATTCTTGGAAATATCCTTACCTACCGATGTTTTTGATTGTCGGGGAATGGTTGAACTGGATTTATCACCCCAAAACACCTCTATTTCAGGGCGGTCAGCGGCGCTTGGCGTGTAAGTGTAGGTAATGATTGTAAATTCGTAGGTTAGTTTGCTCACGTGCTTATATGTAATTTCGCCTGCACGCTGGTGTGTGGCAAACCCCGCATGGCATAAGAGAAAGAGCCCGAAAAACAGTATAAATTTACGCATCATTTTTATGAGAGCAAAGAAAGAAGTTTTTCTTTAAACACGGTTTCATTTTCCAAAAAAACAATTTCGATGGAAACAGTGTGATACTCAGGCATGTTCTTAAACGCCTGCAGGCGAACCGCATCTTTTTCGGTGGTGAGCAGCGTGCAGTTTTCCCCACCCAACTGTTCTTTCAAGCGAATAATTTTATCAATATCTTTTTTTGTAAACTCGTGATGATCGGGAAAATGCAGTTTGTGCACCGTTCCGTACTGCGCCTCTAAATAACGCACTAAGGGGGCGGGGTTGGCAATGCCGGTGATGAGGAGAGGTGAGGAATGAGAGGTGAGATTTGGGATTTGAGAATTATCTTTCAGCATCTCATCATCTAATCGTCTCATCATCTCATCATCATACCGAATCCCCACAAAATAAACCTGTTGCCCTTTTCTTGGCTTTAGCGCCAGTAAAAAGCGCTCTTTTTCTTCCGTTGACAATTCCTCCGGGCATTTGGTAACCACGATGATATCTGCATACTTTGCGGCGGATCTAAACTCTCGTAAATTTCCTGCCGGAAGTGGAAAATCTTTAAAAAACGGACGTTCATACTCGGTTAAAAGTATTCGCAATGAGTAATTTACGGATAAATGTTGAAACGCATCATCTAAAATGATCGCCTCCAAGTTTGGATTTTTCTGCAACAACTTTTCTATGCCGATTTTTCTTTTCTCGCACACCACGACCTCCACATTGGGAAAATGCGTGGCGTACATCATTGGCTCATCCCCAATAACTTCACTACTAAGGATTTCTATTTCTTTTACATTGAGATAGCCTTTAGTTTTTCTGCCGTAGCCTCTGCTTAAAATGGCAATTTGGTGGTTTTGCGACAAAAACTTTGCAAGATACTCCACAAATGGTGTTTTTCCGGTTCCGCCCACGCGGAGGTTTCCGATGCAGATGGTGGGGATAGGGGAGTGGGGGGCGTTTTTGAACTTTCGTCTTCGGAGGAGGGCGATGGCGCCGAAGATGAGCGAGAAGGGGAGGAGGAGAGAGCGAAGTATATTCATAATAAATTTAATTATTAATGATCATCCATTTTTCTGTATGTGTTTCTCTTCCTCCTCTTCCAACTCCCTCAGCTCCTCTAAGTTTAATTTAATGGATTGAATATTGCTGTCGTAGATCTTTTTATACATCCAAACGGAAATGATTAAGCCTGCGATGAGGGCAACGATTAATATGGACCAAAATGAGAGGGTTACTTTAAGTTCATAATAAACAAATGCGCCTGAAATAAATATTACAGGAGCCACAAGATAATAGCTTGCCAATTTTTCCTGTTTAATCATCATGGCATATTTTGTTATACAATACATATTATCTTTTATACTCTTTAAGAAATCTATTTTTTTTAGATATCTCAATTTATAGGAAATCCAAATTATGCCCATAACAGCTACACTAATTACTGCGATGGCGAAAATCTTTAATGAAAGAAGTGCGCCCATTGAGGGGAACTTTACATTATAATACCATATCCCAACAGGAATGAGTAAAAAATAGATAATAATACTGATCACATCCGTATTGATTAATCTGTTTAGTGATTTATCCGATTTCTTATGTAACATCCCTAATACGAGCTGTTTATTTAATATCTCATTTTTCTTGAGCTGTTTTTCTAATACTGTCCATCTGTTTTTTAGTTCGTCTAATTCCATAATGTTACTTTTTTAATTGTTAGACATTTTTTTTAGTTTTTCTTTGATGCGATTAATTTTAACAGCAACATTGTTCAATGTCAAGCCTGTAATATCCGCAATCTCCTGATATGATTTTTCTTCTAAATAAAGAAGGATAATGGCACGCTCCAGCGTTTTGAGGCTGTGAATCAGTTTGTACATTTCTTTGAGCTCTTCTTCCATAGATTCCGGTGCAATAAAATGTTCTTCAAATTCAACAATCGAGACATGCTGTGGGCGTCTCAGCTCTTTTCTCATGCCTGTGATACAAACATTTAATGCAATCCTATAGATCCAAGTGGAGATAGAAGACTCGTTTCGAAATTTGGGGAAACTTTTCCATAAGTTGTAAACCACTTCTTGATAAAGGTCTGCCATGGGAAACTCCTCCGAAAGATACATTGAACACACTTTGTAAATGAGCCGCTCATGCTGCTGAATCATTTCAATAAATGTTTTTTCAATGTAAGAATTGTCCATCATCTTAAAAATCTGCATTTTGGGGCGTCCTCGGAAACGGGATCACATCGCGGATGTTGCCCATTCCGGTGATAAAGAGCATCATACGCTCAAATCCAAGTCCAAATCCGGCATGGGGAGCCGTCCCAAACTTGCGTGTTTCCAAATACCACCACACATCTTTTTCCGGAATCTGCAACTCGCGGATACGGTCAAGCAGTTTGTTGTAGTCGGCTTCGCGCTCCGATCCGCCAATAATTTCTCCAATTTTTGGGAAGAGCACATCCATGGCGCGCACCGTCTTGCCATCCTCATTCTGTTTCATGTAAAACGCCTTGATATCTTTTGGATAGTCGGTTAATATTACCGGCTTTTTAAAATGATTTTCAACTAAATATCTTTCGTGTTCCGATTGTAAATCCACGCCCCAATCCACCTTAAACTCAAACTTTTTGCCGGAGGCTTTCAAAATATCAATTGCTTCGGTATAGCTTAAGCGCACAAATTTGTTATCCACCACAAAACGCAGTCTTTCAATAAGTTCTTTATCAAACATATCGTTTAAAAATTGGATATCATCATAGTTGTGTTCCAATACATAATTAACCAAAGATTTAATGAAATCTTCCGCAAGGTTCATGTTGTCCGTAATATCGAAAAACGCCACTTCGGGTTCTATCATCCAAAACTCGGCTAAGTGTCTGGGGGTGTTGCTATTCTCGGCTCTAAAAGTAGGTCCGAAAGTATAGATTCTGCCTAAGGCCATGGCGCCAAGTTCTCCCTCCAATTGACCGGAAACCGTCAAACTGGTGTGTTTGCCAAAGAAGTCTTGCGTAAAATCTATTTCTCCCTCTGCATTTTTAGGTAAGTTGTTCAAATCAAGTGTCGTTACGTTGAACATTGCGCCGGCGCCCTCCGCATCAGAGGCGGTGATAATGGGCGTATGCATATAAAAGTAGCCGTGATTGTTAAAGTAGGTGTGAATGGCATACGACAAGGCATGACGCAAACGCAACACACAACCGAAATAGTTGGTGCGCGGACGCAAATGCGCGATCTCTCGAAGAAACTCCATGCTGTGCCCTTTCTTTTGCAGCGGATAAATCTCCGGATCTGCAACACCGTAGATTTCAATCTCTTCTGCCTGAACTTCTACGGCTTGTCCTTTTCCTTGCGATTCTACCAACTTTCCAACAACGCGCAAGCACGCACCGGTAGAAATTTGTTTCATAAGTTCTTCGGAAAAATTGGCGAGGTCGGCAACCACTTGAATGTTATGCACAATAGAACCGTCGTTTAACGCAATGAATGCCACGGCGTTGTTGCCACGTTTGGTGCGCACCCAGCCTTTCACTTCCACTTGGTTTCCCACACCAAACTTTTCAGGGGATTGTAGAATTTCTTTAATCATAATGAAATGAGTTTTTTGCTAAAGGCGGCAAAAATAAGGTTTTTTCTTAAAAAAACTTTAGTTTTCTCTACAAGTTCTTCTTCAACCACGCCTCCAATTCATTTGGAAACAAATCTTTTTCAATCACCTTTTTGTTTTTATCCAACACCATGATGGTGGGAATAATACGCACGTCGTAAAGATGTTCTTCGGAAATTTTGAGGTCGTAGTTCCAACCGTGCATCCAAGTTTTAAAGGCTTTTGTATTGAGGTAATTACGCCATAATGCTTCATTCTTTTCAAAATAAATTGTGAGTACTTTTACTTTGCCCGCAACAAGGGCATGGTAGAGCACCTCCATGTTTTTCATCTTCTCACGAAACTCGCCGCAAGTGGGACAATCGGGATTTTGAAAATAGATGATTAATATCTCGGCATCAACAGCATACAGGGTAGTTGTATCTCCATTATCCATTAAAATGTTGAAATCTATTGTCTGCTCGCCGGGTTGATTTTTGGTGATGAGGTTTAACTCATATTCGTAGCGTGGCTGGCGCGTTTCCTCCAAGTTGGGCAGCTCTAAAATATCTGACAACATGGCAATATACAACAGTTCATCACGATAGGGCGATTTTACATTGCCAAACTCATGTTCCATATAATCGAAAAAAGCATAACACAAGTTTCTATTTTTCTTACTGTCTCCAAGAACTTTAAGCACAATAGGAATCGTAATTTTTGAATCTAATGGCAGGATTTGTTGAGCAAAGGTTTTAAACTTGTTGTATAAAACGGGCGTATTCAACAATCGCTCATCTTCCCAAGGAAATGCATCAAAATGATGTTCCGCCAAATAGGAGAATAGTTTCGTTCGGTCTCGGTAATAATCTTGAGGTGGTGGCGGCACCTCTATTGAAGCCCGAATAATGGAGGCTAACAAAAGCCCTTTGTTTTCAGCGATAATTTTTTCCTGATAGTTTTTTTTCTCGCTGTTGAGATGATCCAATTTTATTACAAATGTATCTATATATGCTTGCATCATTGAGTTAGGCAAATCCTTTTGTTGTACCTGTTGAAACTCGGTGTTTAATGCCTTCATTTGCTGACTGAACTCCAGCATTTCTTTCATGTACGCTCTGTTTGCACTGTTCTCTTTGCTCCCTTCCACCTTAATGTCATCTTCTAAAATATTAATCGTAAAGTTCTGATTTTTAGCATTCGAAATCAAAAACTCGGAAAGTACAACAGAATCGGTCTCAATAATATAAATACCGGCATCCAAAGCAGTTTTATCTTTAATTGTGATGTCGTTTTCAAATTTTAAAGAAATAAAATTAGTGAATTTCTTATTTTTAACATCATACGACTTAACAAACAGCGAATCCGCATGAATCTTATCTGTTTTTATTCTAATTTGATATACAGGCTGCGCATTAGCAGCCAACATAAAAGTGCAAAGGATGAGGGTAAGGATGCGGGACATAGTTGAAAATTAATTCTTAACAAACTTCCCCACAACTTCTCCCTTAATTCTAATAAAATAAACCCCTTCAGGCAGATGCGCCACATCCATTACAAATTCCCCATCCAGCCTTTTGCCTTCAGCTTTCTGCCTTTTCCCCATCATATCAAAAACCTCCACATCACTCATTCGTAATTCGTAATTTGTAATTCGTAATTCTCCATTGGTTGGGTTTGGGTAGATTTTATAATTTGAGTGATATTCAATAATGTTATGGGTAATCGAAATAGAATCGCAGGAGCTATTGCTGGGATCGCTCACAACATCATTATAGATAGCCTCCACAAAGTAGCAGTGCAAACCGGGCGCGGCACAGTCGTCACGATAAGAATGTTCAGTAAAAGATGATGCTAATAGCGTCGAGTCTCTATACAGGTTATATCCCTCAGGGGTATTTCCTTCCGGCGCATCCCAAGTGATTTGAATGCATCCTTGATTTTCAAGACATTCACCAATATATTGGGCAACACAATTCGTGGGAACCGGAATTGGCATAGAGGTACAGGATTCGTTGCTAAAACCGCTTTCAATCAGTTCATCATCAATGTTGTAAACTGCGGTTATTTTATAGCAAAATAAATAATAATCTTCAACAGAATCAATAAGTTGCAAATCTCCAGTTTGTAGAAGTTTTACACCGTTTCTATATACGTAATAATCAACGGGCAACTCTGTTTCGGGAGCCTCCCAAGAAACTTGAATGCCTGAGGATTCATTATATTCGGCAAGGCAATTGGTGGGTTTAGGTCTTCCTTTATCAAAAACAGCTAAAGTAGCAATACTTGCAAGATTTAGCTGCGTAAACAGATTCATTTGTTCAGGATTGTTTAAACTGGGACCAATTTTATCATTAGGACTATGAATATAGGGAGTATAGTTATATCTGTCCTCAAAAGGAAAAATTCCAAGAAATCCATATTTATTGAAAGAAGTATGATCGCTATCGCCGCCAGATAATCCCGAGTATGAAGTAACAGGGATTTCAGGGAAATAAATAGTGGCAACATTCTTGTAATAATTTGCCAAAGGAGCGGCAGTGGCAGGATGAATCAAATCTATATGAGGATTCGTTTCGGGAGCTAAGTAGCCACTCATATCAATATTGAAATATCCAATTATGTTCATACCTTGATTCTTACATTTTTGCGCATAATAATCGCTTCCCCAAAGTCCGGATTCTTCTGCCGAGAACGCGCAATAAATGATTGAACGTTTAAAATCATACTGACTCAGTATTCTTGCTGTTTCAAGAACGCCGGCAGTTCCTGTAGCATTGTCGTCGGCGCCGGGCGCATCATTGAGATAAATTGACCCTGTAGATGAATTGTAGGAAAATGAATCATAGTGCCCTCCACAAACAATATACTCATCAGGAAATTCTGTTCCATATTGAATTGCAATAACATTATGAGACAAGCAGGTACCTCCCCACCACGGATTATGGCTAAACTGGTGAATGAACACCTCCAAATCTAAAGCATCGTATTGTTCTTTTATCCAGTTTTGAGCTAAAACAGAATTAGGGTGACTGCAAAACCTTGTTTCAAAGTTTTCCAGCGTTTGAACTGTAGCAAGAAGGCTTTCGGTCGAAATTTGAGACATCCAATCCAGAATTGTTTCATCCTGCTCTGTAATCACAGGAAAGTCAAAAGTTGATTTCGACAATTTGGCTTCCACATCTCTAATTGCAACCATTCCATCGTTTTTCGCCGGCATAAAGTCGTTTGACAAAATTTTCATTACCAAAAAGTCATCTCCGGAATAAAGTACTTTATCTTTTTTGCTCATTCCTGCAAGATAATTCTCTTTTTGACTCTCAAAGCAATACACAATGGCATAAGCTGATACATCTGCGAAAGCATTTTCATCAAGCACAATAGTACCGGCAAAACCCAAAACATCAGTAGTTGCCAGCACATAATGATCGCAGTAGTAATTAATTTTTAAATTCTGATCTGCAAATAAAGTTTCCAGATTCTGAGTTGGCGTAACAGGTATTATCACAAACTTTCCGGCAAAAGAAACAAAGGAAATGAATAATATACAAATAGTTAGTAGAAAATTTTTTTTCATAATTAAAAGGTTTAATTGGCTTTTTAAAAACAGTTGCAATAATACAATTTTTTTAAAGGCAAAAATCTCTATTTTCGCGCCCCAAAAAAAGAAAAAGGAAAAATGCAGAAAGGATTAACACTAATCACTAACCACTATTATCATGTTTGAAAGTTTAAGTTCAAAATTAGACAGGGCGTTTAAAGTACTGAAAGGACAAGGTTACATTACCGAGATTAATGTGGCGGAAACGATGAAAGAGGTGCGAAAGGCGCTCTTGGATGCAGACGTAAACTATAAGATTGCAAAAGAGTTTACCGATGAGGTGAAGAAGAAGGCGTTGGGGCAAAACGTGCTGAAAGCCGTGTCGCCCAGCCAACTCATGGTAAAAATTACTTACGATGAGTTTATTGAACTTATGGGACGGGAAGCAGTGGATATCAATGTGAAAGCGAATCCTGCCATTATTTTGATGGCAGGGTTGCAAGGTTCGGGAAAAACAACCCATGCTGCCAAGTTAGCCAAGATGCTGAAAAGCAAACGCGGAAAAAATCCGTTGCTGGTGGCGTGCGACGTGTATCGCCCCGCAGCGATCGAACAGTTGAAAACGCTTGGCGGACAGATTGAAGTAGAGGTGTTTACAGATGAAAACTCTAAAAAACCCGTGGATATTGCCAAACGCGCCGTGCAACATGCCAAAGATTGGGGATACAATGTGGTGATTATAGATACGGCAGGACGTCTTGCCATTGATCAGGAGATGATGAACGAAATCGGCAACATAAAAAGCGCCGTGAATCCTCATGAAATCCTGTTTGTTGTAGATGCCATGACCGGACAGGACGCCGTAAATACTGCTAAAGCATTTAACGACAAGCTTAACTTCGATGGTGTGATTCTTACCAAAATGGATGGCGATACCAGAGGTGGAGCTGCGCTCACCATTAAGTCGGTGGTGAACAAGCCCATTAAATTTATTGGGGTGGGAGAGAAGATGGATGCTTTGGATGTGTTTCACCCCGACCGTTTAGCAGAACGTATCCTCGGTATGGGCGATATCCGTTCGTTTGTTGAAAAAGCCCAAGAACAATTTGATGAAGAAGAAGCGTTGAAACTGCAACGTAAATTAGCGAAAGACCAGTTTGACTTTAACGACTTTTTATCACAAATAGCACAAATTAAAAAAATGGGCAATTTGAAAGATATGATGAGCATGATTCCGGGCGTTGGAAAAGCTGTGAAAGATATGGATATTGATGACAACGCCTTTAAAGGTGTGGAAGCCATCATCTTATCCATGACGCCTTATGAACGCACCCACCCCGATGTGCTGAACGGAAGCCGTAAAAAAAGAATTG
>WQSU01000075.1 GCA_009787675.1 Lentimicrobiaceae bacterium | reverse complement strand
CGATGGAACGAGCGTGCATTTTGTCATCCACCATGTGGTGCAGTTTGATCATATAAATATAACCTGCGGTTACTTTTTGGTGGAATTTTTCGCCGGTTTCACCGTCATATAATTGAACATTACCATTTTGTGGCAGTTTGGCTTGCTCCATCAGTTCATTGATTTGTTCAATAGTAGCGCCATCAAAGATAGGCGTTGCAAATTTCATTCCGAGGGTTTTGCCTGCCCAACCGAGCACAGTTTCGTAAATCTGTCCCAAGTTCATACGGGAAGGTACACCCAGCGGGTTCAACACAATGTCCACAGGAGTTCCGTTTTCCATAAACGGCATATCTTCTTCGCGAACAATCTTGGCAACAATACCTTTGTTTCCATGACGTCCTGCCATTTTATCTCCTACTTTGAGTTTACGTTTCTCTGCAATATAAACCTTTGCCATTTGCACAATGCCGCTTGGCAACTCACTTCCGATGGTAGCATCAAATTTCTCGCGAGTTTCCAAAGAATAATAGTAGCGGTCTTTTGCCAAATAATTACGGATGGTATCTGCAACCATTTGGTTCACTTTAAGATCATTAGTCCATTTAGAAACGCTGATGGTCATATAATTAATTCCGTTAAGGATTTTCTGTGAAAATTTACCGCCTTTGGAAACAATTACATTTCTCATATTATCATAAACATTATGAGAAATTTTGCCGTCTAACATTTTGTATAACTTGGCAATTAATTCTTCTCGCAAATTATTTTTAAGGGTAGCGTAACGGGTTTCAATTTCTTCAAGAATATCTTTATCTCTGGTTCTGGTTTTTCTGTCTTTCACCAATCTTGACATTGATTTTGCGCCAATTACCACTCCTTTCATAGAAGGAGGCGCTTTTAAGGAAGCATCTTTCACATCGCCTGCCTTGTCGCCAAAAATGGCGCGCAACAGTTTTTCTTCAGGAGTAGGATAAGATTCTCCTTTTGGTGTTATTTTTCCAATTAATATATCGCCCTCTTTCACTTCTGCGCCAATACGAATCAAACCGTCTTCGGTCAAATCTTTGGTAGCTTCTGAAGCCACATTAGGGATATCGTTGGTTAATTCTTCAATACCGCGTTTGGTATCGCGCACTTCCAACGTAAATTCTTCAATATGAATAGAGGTAAATATATCTTCTTTCACCACTTTTTCAGAAATCACAATAGCATCCTCAAAGTTGTATCCTTTCCAGGGCATAAAGGCTACCATCATGTTTCTACCCAGTGCCAATTCGCCGTCTTTTGTGGCGTAACCTTCTGTAATCACATCTCCTTTGTTCACTTTTTGGCCTTTTCTTACTAAAGGTTTAATATTGATACATGAGTTTTGGTTGGTTCTCTTAAACTTCTGCAATTCATACTCTTTAATGTTAGAGTCGAAGTTTGTAAGTTCGTCATTTTCAGTATAGTCGTAGTTAATTTTAATTCTTTCGCCATCCACATATTCAACCGTACCAGTTCCTTCAGCTCTGAGTTGTGAGCGGGAATCGTACGCCACTCTTCTCTCTAAACCTGTACCCACAATAGGCACTTCGGGGCACAAGAGCGGCACTGCTTGACGCATCATGTTTGAGCCCATCAAGGCGCGGTTCGCGTCATCGTTTTCCAAAAAGGGAATCAAGGAAGCCGCGATGGAAGCGATTTGGTTTGGCGCTATGTCAATCAAATCCACCTGTTCTTTAGCAACAATAGGATAATCTGCCAATTGGCGTGCTTTAACTTTCTCTTCCAAGACACCTTTTTCGTTAATATTGGTTTTGGCTTGCGCGATAATCTTATTTTCCTCTTCCTCAGCACTTAAAAAGATTGACGGCTCATTGAGTTGTACAACACCTTCTATTACCTTTTTATAAGGCGTTTCGATAAATCCTAAATTGTTAATTTTTGCAAAAACGCAAAGGGAGGAGATCAAACCAATGTTTGGACCTTCAGGGGTCTCGATGGTACACAAACGACCGTAGTGGGTGTAGTGTACGTCGCGCACCTCAAAGCCAGCTCTTTCACGGGACAAACCGCCGGGACCCAACGCCGAAATTCTTCTTTTGTGCGTAAGTTCCGAAAGCGGATTGGTTTGGTCCATAAACTGCGATAACTGATTGGTTCCGAAAAACGAATTGATTACCGAAGAAAGCGTTTTGGAGTTGATCAAATCGGCAGGTGTAAACACTTCGTTATCACGAACATTCATTTTTTCGCGAATAGTTCTCGACATTCTTGCCAAACCCAAGCTAAATTGATTGTATAGTTGTTCTCCTACCGTTCTCACACGGCGGTTGCTCAAGTGGTCAATATCGTCAACTTCAGTTCTTGAGTTGATTAGCTGTACCAAATGGCGAATAATGGAGATAATATCTTCTTTGGTTAATACTCTCACATCCATAGAGGTATTTAACCCTAATTTTTTATTGATACGGAATCTGCCCACTTCGCCCAAGTCGTAACGTTTGTCGGAGAAAAAGAGTTTTTCCAACGCAGTTCTTGCAGCTTCTTCATCTGGGGGAGCCGTATTGCGGAGTTGCAGGTAGATATATTCCAGCGCCTGTTTTTCAGAGTTTGCCGTATCTTTTTGCAACGTATTGAATATGATTGAATAATCAGTTTTATTTTCATCTTCGGTATGGAAGAGCACCGTTTTGATATTGGCGTCCATAATCATTTGAATATGTTTGTCTTCCAATATTACTTCTCTGTCAATAATGAGCTCCGTACGCTCAATGTTTACTACTTCACCCGTTTCACCGTCCACAAAGTCCTCCGTACGTACTTTCATTACGCGAGCGGCTAATTTTTTGCCTACACATTTTTTAAGGTTAACTTTCGTAACCTTCACTTCTTCAGCAATATTAAAGATATCCAAAATATCCTTGTCGGTTTCGTAACCGATTGCTCTCAACAAAGTGGTTACGGGTAATTTCTTTTTTCTATCAATGTACGCATACATCACATTGTTGATGTCGGTAGTAAATTCCATCCATGAGCCTTTAAACGGGATAATTCGCGCTGAATAGAGTTGCGAACCGTTGTTGTGGAAGGATGAGCCAAAGAAAACGCCTGGGGAGCGGTGCAGCTGAGACACCACCACGCGTTCTGCGCCATTGATAATAAATGTTCCTCGTGGGGTCATGTAAGGAACCATCCCCAAATACACATCTTGAATAACTGTTTCAAAATCTTCGTGTTCAATATCGTTACACGAAAGTTTCAGTTTCACTTTCAAGGGGACACTGAAAGTCAGCCCTCTTTCCAAACATTCATCGGTAGAATAGCGAGGCGCTTCCAAGTAATAGTCTTGAAATTCTAACAAGAAACTATTACGTGCATCCACAATTGGGAAATTTTCTTGAAATACGTTATAAAGCCCTTCATGGCTTCTTTTCTCCGCATCTGTATCTATTTGAAAAAATTCTTGGAATGATTTTATTTGTATATCCAAAAAGTCAGGATATTCCACTTGTTTTGTGGTTGTAAAATTGAATCTTTGATTACTGCTTTTTGTTGCCAATGGATTAAATTTTAGAGGTTAATGAATCAAGAACAACTTAGTATTTAATGAGTTATGAGATTTGCAGCAAGGCAAATTCATTAAAACAAGTGAGTACATTATTCCATCCACAATGGAAGTATGTACTCACTATTTTTTAAGAAAGAGGTTTATTTCACCTCAACTTCAGCGCCGGCTTCTTCAAGAGATTTTTTCAAGCCTTCTGCTTCGTCTTTAGTAACGGCTTCTTTCACCGGTTTTGGTGCACCGTCAACTAATTCTTTAGCTTCTTTAAGTCCTAAGCTGGTTAATTCTTTTACTAATTTAACCACTGCTAATTTGTTTGGACCTGCGGCTTTAAGAATCACGTCGAATTGTGTTTTTTCTTCCACTTCTTCAACTGCTGCTGCGGCGGGACCTGCTGCGATTGCTACTGCTGCTGCTGCGGGCTCGATGCCATATTCATCTTTTAAAATTTTAGCTAACTCGTTAACTTCTTTTACTGTAAGGTTAACTAACTCTTCTGCGAATTTTTTCAAATCTGCCATAATATTGTAAATTTAAAGGTTTTTAATTTTGTTAATTTTTAATGATTTAAGATTTAATGATTTAATGATTTAAAATTTAAGATTTAAGGGTTTCATTTTTAAATTTTAAATTTTTAAATTGAATTAGCGTTCGGAGAGGGTCTTAACAATTCCTGCCAATTTTCCGCCGCCCGATTGAAGCGCCGAAATAACATTGCGAGCAGGAGATTGCAGTAAGCCCACAAGGTCTCCAATAAGTTCTTCTCTGGATTTGATAGCACAGAGATAATCTAACTGATCATCGCCAAAATAGGTACATTCTTCAATAAATGCTGCTTTAACCAAAGGTTTATTTCTAAGTTTTGTACGAAATTCTTTGATTAATTTAGCGGGTGCGTTTCCGGTTTCGGAAAGCATAATAGAAGAAACTCCTTTTAAAGCAGGATAGATTTCCGAATAATCAACGGAAGACTGGTCCATAGCACGTTTTAAAAGTGTGTTTTTCACCACTTTCAATTTAATGTTTCTACGGTAGCACTGTCTTCTCAATTGGTTTACGGTGTCAACAGTAAATCCGGATATATCGGTAATATAAACATGCGGATAATCAGCTAAATCTTTTGCGATTGCGTCAATAATGAGACTTTTTTCTTCTTGTTTCATACGTTTAATTTAGCATTAATGATTACGATACTGATTTTACATCAACTTGTACGCCCGGGCTCATAGTGCTTGACAAATAGATACTTTTTACGTAAGTACCTTTTGCAGCGGTAGGTTTCAGTTTAATGATGGTGCCCATCATTTCCTTCACGTTGTCCATGAGTTTGTCGGGAGCGAAGTTTACTTTTCCGATTCCGGAATGAATAATGCCGTATTTATCCACTTTAAAGTCGATTTTACCGGCTTTTACTTCAGCAACAGCTTTGCCTATATCCATAGTTACGGTACCGGCTTTAGGGTTGGGCATTAAGCCGCGGGGTCCTAAAACTTTACCGAGAGCGCCTATTTTAGGCATTACGCTGGGCATAGTAATGATTACATCAACGTCGGTCCAACCTTTTTTGATTTTTTCTACGTAGTCATCCAAGCCTACGTGGTCGGCGCCTGCAGCTTTAGCTTCATCTTCCTTATCCGGGGTACAAAGAACGAGTACGCGGGTAACTTTACCTGTTCCGTGTGGGAGGGTTACAATACCACGCACCATTTGATTGGCTTTTCGGGGGTCAACGCCCAAACGGACGTCAATGTCGAAAGAGGCATCAAATTTAGTGTAAGTGATATTCTTCACCATTTCCACAGCTTCACTCAAAGCATACACCTTTGTCTTATCGAATTTGGCAAGAGCTTCTTTGCGTTTTTTAGATATTTTTGCCATGTTGATTTTGTTATTACTTAATGATTAATTTAGTTCAAAAGGGTCAGTCCCACCTTTTACGGTAATTCCCATACTTCTTGCAGTTCCTGCCACCATGCTCATCGCCGACTCTACTGAGAAACAGTTTAAGTCGGTCATTTTTGATTCAGCAATAGTGCGCACTTGGTCCCAGTTAACGTTCGCTACTTTCGTTCTGTTAGGTTCTTTCGATCCTTTTTGAATTTTGGTAAGTTCCATTAACTGAACCGGAACTGGAGGAGTTTTGGTGATAAAGTCGAATGACTTATCTTTATAAACAGTAATGACTACGGGAACAATCTTTCCAGCTTGTTCTTGCGTACGGGCATTAAACTGTTTACAAAATTCCATAATGTTCACCCCTTTAGCCCCTAAAGCAGGACCAACGGGTGGCGATGGATTGGCAGCGCCTCCTTTGATTTGTAACTTAATTAGTGCAGCTACTTCTTTTGCCATTTGTTTGTTTTTAATTGTTTGTAACTAATTGATGTTGGCACTATACTTTTTCAACTTGCATAAAACTTAGTTCGAGAGGGGTTTTACGACCGAAAATTTTCACCATAACTTTCAGTTTCTTTTTCTCAACATTCACTTCTTCAATGACGCCGGTAAAAGTGTTGAAAGGTCCGTCAATCACTTTGATCTCTTCGCCAACGATGAAAAGCGTGGAATAGGTAGCGTCTTGCTCAAGCAATTCATCTACTTTTCCCAGCATTCTTGTAACTTCAACAGGACGTAGCGGGATAGGCTCATCAATCTTGCGTTTGCAGCCTACGAAACCGAGAACGCCCGTAATGCTGAGCAGGGTGTGTTTCACCTCGCCCGTCATAATGGCTTCAACGAAGAGATAGCCGGGGAAGAAGTTACGTTCCTTGCTCACTTTTTTACCGTTGCGAATCTGGTAAATTTTTTCTGTGGGGATGAGCACGCGGGTTACCATATCTTTAACATAAGGTGATGCCTGAACTTCGTTTTCGATGTTCTGCTTCAACTTCTTTTCAGTTCCGGTAACGGCACGGATTACATACCACTTTTTTTCAATTTCTGCCATACTCAAAGTGTATAGGATAAAAATACCAACTAATGTTGAAAAACTACATTGCAGGGAATAAGGTGTTAACACCTGCGTTAAACATAAGATCCATCATAAACACTATGAGTGCAATGATTAGGGAAGCAATGGATACTACGATAACGCTATTTTGAAGATCTTTCGCGGAGGGCCACGTTACTTTGTGAACCAACTCATCGTAAGTTGCCTTAAAATAATTCACTACTTTTTTCATTTTTCAGCTATTTTTTTTTATTATTTTTCAATTTATAAGATTTGGGCGCCCTAATTTTGGGAAGAAAATTCTTCAACATTTACCAATACACATTTTTTCAACAACACCAATCTGTTTTTTTAAACTATTTGTACAAAATGAGTTACAACTCAAATCCACCCTCACAAGCCATTTGTACACATACTATTTTTTTGGGTCGGCAAATATAAAGAAATAATAATACGAAAAGATGTGAAAGATGTTTTTTTAGAAAAAACAATAAAGGAATCTTCTGCAAGACACATTGCCATTAATTCTGTACTATTGTTTCTTCCAAACCTCTGTTTTTGAAAACCCATATTTAGAGCCTGTTACATTAATTGTACCATCTCCATTCAGTTTTATTTTGAGTTTTATTTCATCACCTTCGGCAGGACGGTAGGCTTTGCCTTCAATGTAGCTGCCTGCGCCGGCATATTTTAATCCGCTAATCGTGATCAAACCCATAAGAGGACGCTCACGCAATGATTTGTCTGAGTTTTCAACATCTTTTTTGGGTTGCCCATTCTTATCATTGGGCTGTTGCAGCCAAACAATCTTTCCTGAATAGGTGCTTCCCGATTTATAAAACTCAACCTTCGATTTTCCATCGGCTTTTAAATAGGTGCCAACAATAGCGTCTTCACTTTGTCCAAAAACAAGGAAACTGCAAAAAATAAAGAGCAGGGAACTAAAAACTTTCTTCATAATAATAAGGATTATTGTACTAAAAATGAGGTGCGAAAATATAAAATTATTTCTTAATTTTATCCAACCAATGCCTGTCGTTAGAGTTTTCGTAGTGTTCCAGTTTATCAAAAAGTTCTTCAACAGTAGTGGCGACAATCATTAAATTGAAATGAAAATCACGGAGAAAACCCTCTTTATTGAATACTTCAAGCTGTTGAATGAGTGGTGAGTAATAGTCAAAAGCGTTGAGAATAGCAACAGGTTTGTGGTGCAGTCCCAACTGAGCATCGGTTAAAACCTCAAAAAACTCGTCCATAGTGCCGTAGGAGCCGGGCAAAGCCACAAAGGCATCTGCACAGCGTTCCAACATCTGTTTTCGTTCGCTCATAGAATCAACCAAATAGAGTTCTTCCAAAGTAGTGTCAATCACAGTTGAATCCGAAAAGAAAGAGGGGGCAATGCCTACTACCTTTCCGTTCTCGGAGCGACAAGCATCGGCAGCGGCTTTCATCAATCCTAAAGCAGCGCCGCCATAATATAAAGTAATAGCGCGTTGGGCGCACTGTTGACCAAATGTAGCGGCAAGTGTTTTGTACTTAGACTGAAATCCCTCTGCCGAACCACAGAACAAGGCTATAGAATGGATCGTCATTGATGAAAAAATTTAGTTAAGCCAAACTGTATCAAAGAAATAAGGATATAGAGTAAAATAACAATAGGAAATGCGGCAAGTTGAAAAGCGCCCAATAAGACAGCGGATAGCAGCAAGAAAATGTACCGTATCCTGTTGCTTTTAAAATCAGAAGTAGTGAATTTCAGTGAAAACATTTGAAAGTCAAGAATCAACAATATGGAGAACAGAAGAGCTAATCCCAGTAGTATCCAAAAATTATCCAAAAACGGTAGCTTTTCGGCTGCAAAAGGGAGGAATGCAATGAAAAACGCATTGGCAGGTGTTGGCAATCCGTAAAAAACAGTCTCTTGTCTATTGTCATTATTAAATTTGGCTAATCTGTAGGCAGAAAAAGGGACAATAATAAAAGCAAAATAAGGCAGTATAGTAATTGGAAATACATGCAGGTTATGAGGAAGTTGTGTGAAACAAAAAGTCATCCACGCATAGAGCACCGCGGCGGGGGCAAGTCCAAAGGAAATCACGTCTGCCAAAGAGTCTAAATCTGCACCAATCACCGATTTTACGTTCAATTTTCGCGCAGCAAATCCATCTAAAAAGTCAAAAAAAGCAGCGCAAAGAATCAGCAAAGCTGCAACGGTGAGGTTATCTTTTAAAGCAAATACAACAGCAAGAGCGCCCAAAAAGGCATTACAACAGGTAAGTAAATTGGGAATATGCTTTTTCATTAGGGAATGAGTTCTGTCAACTTAATTTCAAGCTCTTCGCCTCGTAAGTCCACAGCCAAAATAACTCCGTTGGGGTCTAACAAAAAAGTATGCGGAACGTAGCTCACCGCCAATTTTTTAGCTACGGGTGAATTGAATGCTTGTAAATCGGAAACATGTAACCAGTTTAACTCGTGTGTTGTAATTCCGTTTTTCCACGCAGTTTTATCATCATCTAATGAAATGCTTAAAATTTCAAAGCCTTTATCATGAAATTTTTCATAAACTTTTTTGAGACTTGGAATCTCACCCAAACAAGGTCTGCACCAGCTTGCCCAAAAATCAACGAAAACATATTTTCCGCGCAAAGATTCAACAGAAATGATTTTTCCATCAGGGTCGGGCAGTTCAATCGTGGGGAAAGTAGCGCCCACCGCCTTACCCTTTACTCTTTCCAAACGATCTTTTACTAACATTACAAATTTATTGTTCATTTCAGGATTTAACAATTGAAGTTTTTCTTCAATTTCCGCAACATCGTTAGAGGTTTGAGTGTTTCTGTACAATAAATAGGCAGCAACAATACTGCTTGGATGAGCAACAATAAAATCCTTCATAATTATCTTCGCATCTTCTTCCACCTGTTCAAATTTTGCGATTAACTCCTCTTGCATTTGCACGAGTTTTTCTTCCGGTATTGAAAGATTATAGGAGATGGAATAGTATTCTTCACGAATATGTTCCTGTTTTTCCTTAAGTGGTTCCAATAGTGCTACATATTCGTTGTAAAGATTGTGTGTAGTTGAACC
>WQSU01000074.1 GCA_009787675.1 Lentimicrobiaceae bacterium | reverse complement strand
GAAAACAATACATTGTTAGAAAACCTATTTTGAAGTTGATCTATTGAAAAAAATAGTTGAAATATGGGGTTGTGCAACGGTTACGCTTGTTAGCGGCAGGTGTTTTAGAATTATATACTCTCCCCATATCTGTCTTTATTACACTTATTGAAAGTACTTTTCATACTCTCAAACAAAGGTTTTTGGTTGTCAAAAAGCATTTCTTCTGATATTATTGTCTTGATAATATTGACATTACCTTGTTTCTCTCCAAAACAATAACCCTGTGAAGTAGTTGCTACAAAACTAACTCTATCATCTTTGTCATCAGTCTCAAAACAATGATAGACAGATTCAAAATCCTTATTTACAACTGCACCTAAAAAACCCCAATCATTCCTGAAATAAAGCCTGATAATATCTTCGTTCGAGATAGATTCATCTCTTACAATGCGCTCACGATACCTCTTGAAAAAATGCGGAGGATATATAGAAGCTATATTCATATCTAAAGACAGAGGAACGGCATAATTTCCTTCAGGACGAGTATAGATACTATATATGCTAAGAATTGGTTTTTTCCAATTACTCCGTCTTATGGCTGTTAGAGTTATGACGAATAAGTTTTTCTTTTTTCTTGTTTTGCAGTCATAAGATTTTGTTAAAGGGTAGCGACTACCTTTCAAAACTGCTTTCTTAAAATCCTTATGGTAATTATCAAGTTGACTCCGAAGATTTTTTATATCCTCAGAAAGTTCTTTGTGAATCTCTTGTACTGTCATTGAAGGTACTATCATAGTCAATATTACAAATTAAAGATACTGATTAACTTATTAATTATTAGCTTTTTACTATCATTCTATTAGTTCAAAATACCAACTGCCATTTTTACCTTCAACTAATTGCCAAGTTAAACCTGAATCTGTGTTGAGCAAATATGTATGTCGGATTCCAAGTCCTCTTGCTTCATGGTTTTACACAACAAAGATTAGAACGCCCAATAACAGTTTCGTAATTTGACGGCGATGGACAAAGCCACTGGTAAATACAATCTTTGCAAGGTGTAAAATTTCTAACCCTAAACCATGATTTTCCTTCCGTAAATTCCCTATAAACAATCGAATATACAGTATCTCCAATTGTTCCCAACGATGTTTGATTTGCGTCTGCATACACATTGCCATCGGGCAATATAGTCAATTTTCCGAAGTGATTTACATTGGTTGCCTGACGTTGAAAGATTTGACGTTTTGACAAAGCAGATGAAAGGATTTCTTTCTCACTAATAAAAATGTTTGATTCGAAAAACTCTATGTTTTCGCCATTGCACATTGGTACAAAATTACCATCCATAGTTGTTGAGAATTTTTCAACGTCCAAGTAATCCTGTTCTGAGAAAATGATGAAATCAACTGAAAAGGAAATTCCTATTTCTTCAAAAAATGCGATTGTTCGTTCGATATTATCTTTTTTATCTGCAATTATACGAAATTTACGCCAATCGTTTTTTTTCAACAAATCCTTATTTTCAAAAGCATCGCTTCCTGTTATACAAATGGTTACAGGGATTTCAAATGTTTCAATATGATGGAGTAATTCTTCAAAATATGGAAATGAAAAGATATTGCCTACTAGATTGATGTTGAATAAAAACGGATTTTTGCTATTACGAATAAATCTTATTATTTTTTCAGTTTCCAACACGGATTCGTGTTTTGTTGGAAAAATCGTTTGCCTATAATACAGGTCGTTTCCATATTTACTACCATTTAGATAAAACGTGAGTTCGTGGATATGTTCAATAATATTGCCACCAACACCACGTTTATGTTTTTTGATATAATCGCTAATTTCTTCATGGATTTTTAAAACTGGCATCAGCGATACAGTGCCTTTTTTTGTACTTGTATTGGGTATTAACCGACCTGCATCAATCTCTATCAATTGATCCACAAAATGACGAACATCGCTATTCTTTAATTCTTTTTCTGTTAAATCAATCGTGTAAAGATGCTCAAGTACGAACAAATGGCTACATATCTCGCTCAATTTCTCAGATAGCGAAAAAACAAAGGCTCGGTATTTTTTTGACTGATACACTAAGCCCTCATGGTTTTTGATCCACAAGAAAGTATCTTCACTTAAAACCAATCTGTATTTCTTCATAACATTAACGTGAAATTTTTACTTCTTTCAAAACTCTTCTATAATATTGCGGATGTTTTTCCAAAAATTTGAAAATATCATCATTTCTCTTTTCCAATTCCTTCTTTGAACGAAAAATGGGGCAACGCGTATCTTCTTTGCAAATATCGTCAATCTGATAAATGCATTGCACGCAAAACATGTTTGTTGCACAATTTATGCATTGCTTTACATATTTCGACACATAATAATTATGACTATCGGCAACATATTCTTCATTCAATTCTACGCGATCTTCATATACATGTCCTAATGAAAGTTGCTGACCTATCCGCTCGCAGGGAAGTATCTTTCCATCTACGGTAATAAACATTTTTTTTGCAAAAGGCAAACAGGTTCCTGTAGATAGCGGGATATTATCTTTGTTGACATATAGGTCATTGTAAGTTTGGAAGTTATTTCCACTCTGGTATAGAATATAATCTGCAAATCCGGCAACTCTTGGAGCACGCATGAACATTTCGGATTCAATTAATTCGCAGTTACTTGAATGGTAAAAACTTTCCATAGGATTTCGATACAGTTTTATAAATTCGTCTTTTTTTTCTACGCAAACACCTGTTTTGTTCAACGGAGAAATCATAGGAATTTTACCAAACTTTGTATAAATGAATTGATAGATTGACTCAACTTCATTGCGATTATGCAGTACTGAATTAAAGCCAACTTTTTTTTCAAAGTGTTTGGGATATTTTTCCTGTAGTAGTTTTACATTACGAAACACACGTTCGAATGAATTTTTCCCTAAGTGGTCTATGCGATAACTTTGGGCAATTTCGTCTCCATCTAAACTGATCAGTAAACTGAAACCTTTTTCAACGAGGTAATCCATATATTGATCTAACAAAACAGCATTGGTAGTCATTGAGTATGAATACTTCCGTCCAATTTTTTCCAACTTTATACTTTCTAAATAATCAATTGTCTGTTTGATAAATGAAATATTCATCAATGGCTCACCACCATAAAAACCTATGACTAATTCGGAATCACTTCCATCGGAATAATCATCTTTCCATAAATTGTATAAATAGTCTATGATAACCTTTGCTCGCATAAATGATATATTCTTGCCTTCTCGAGTATTATTTTCGCGGTAAAGTTTCGAGTATATGCAATATTTACAATTCAGATTACATTTATCAGTTACCTCAAAAACTAATTTACTTAATTTCTGCAGATTATACCGAATACATTTACTTGTTGTTTTATAGGAATTCATTTTTATGGCTTTCTTTCTGTTATGCTATTTCAAACTGACAAATCTTTTGAATAAAAGGGAGACACAAACGCCTCCCCTTCAGAGTAATTGTGCTAATCTACGTTATAATCTCCGCTAAACTCTCTAGAATTTTCCCAGTCGTTTGAGCACCGAAAAGTACAATTACAGCCACCAGCACGAATAACGTTCAGTTCCTTTCTTGTTGATGCAGCATTACAGAGTTGCACTAAACTTAATCTTTTCATATCAAATCAATTTTTGCTTGGTCAATCCTACTCATCTGGCTTTTCGGATTCCGCCCGTGTTTTGAAATGGTCTCTGCTTCCATTGTTATGTTTACTGTATTTTTAATTTTCATTTTTTTACTTTAGTTGTCTCACTGCGCTGTCCTCACTTGCTACTAACATCCCGACATATTGGCGAGGTGGCGGCAATGGAACACTTTCCTGCGGGCGACAAACTTTCAATTCCACACATATTTTCAAGCAGGGGTAGTGCCGCCATCTTGCCAATATGCTCGTTAGGTGCTGTTTTTACTCAACTTTAATAAAAATAAAGTATTCTTTATCTTTATCTTCACCTTTTCTTTTGCATTTTCCTTTGCATTTTTCTTTGCATTTTTCTAAGAACAATTTAGAATTGTCAAGTCTAAACGCTTCTTCTAAAACTTGTTTAATTCGTTGTGCTTCTTCTTTACATCCCGTATGAGTTAGAAAATAATAGTTTTCAGTACTATATTCCTCTGAAAATTTTTTCTTATAATCAGCGAAACGTTTTTTCTGCGAGAAAACCATTCTCGAATTTTTATCCACTATCTCAATTTTTTTTGTTTTGCCTTGTAAATTATGAAATAATAGTTTTGCCTTTTTCTGACAATCTTCGTCATGTTTAAATCGTCGTTTAAAAAGGTATAAAATCTGATTTGTTCCGTCTTGATATTTGCTCGTTCGAATAGCGAAAAATAAAGTAAAACCTATTAATATAGATGATAAAAAAATGATCCTCTGCAATCTATTCTTATATGGATTATATGGGGAGACCATATTATAATCATGAAAATCAAATCGTGCAATTTTTGCATCATCAATAAAATATTTTTCATTTTTGTATTCAACGGTTGTATATTTTTTTTCATCAAATATTTTACTTGTAATATCATCAATGTGAAAAATGAAGTTGCCTATCATTATTATGGTTGGAATGAAGAAAATGAAATGCTTGTGGTACGAGTTTCTTTTTTGTCTTTTTTTTGTTGGAATCTCTTTTAATTCTTCATCAAATGAATCGGATTTTTTATACAAATACCTATAAGGTGTGAACCTTTGTGTTGTTGGAAAGAATAAGTTATTGAAACATATCCCATAAAAAACATAACTACGAATATTTACGTCTGTATTTTGGTTTAATGAAACAATTTTCCCTATTGTAAAATTTTCAGAACGAATACAAAAGAATAACCAAATTGCAAGAACAAGAAAAGTCAACCCCATTAAGATTAAAATATCATTCACGCTGATCTTAATACCAAAAAGTGGTATTGTTATATACATAGAATCAATATGATTTCGTATGTAATGTTCTCTTATGCTCTTTGAAATAGGATTTGGTTCTCCAAACTCTAATGTTTCTAAATCTTTTATTTCATTCTTTTTTAAAGACTCTATTAATTCATCTTGTTTTATTTGCCCAAAGAGTATAGTATCTTTTTTTGAAAAATCACTGTTTGTTTCTCCAATGCCTTCTCGCAAGAAAATATTCATTTTTTTGAACATGAGTTCTTCATAAGACCAATAATGATTGAATAAAACTGTAATTGTCGCAACAACAGCAACAATAGTTGCGGAAAAAGCCCAATAAGTACGCCCTGTCGCTTTATGTGCCATTCTAACATGCATATCAGCGACATAATAATTTTCAGATATGCTTTGGGTTACTGTGTTGTTAATTTCTTCCATTTGAATATGTTATATAAATAATTTTCTCATTTTCCAAAATAGTACCTAACGTCCAAATTTGCCCAAGTTTTCAACAGAGCCACTGCCCCGCATGCACCAAACTGCCAGTCAACCCCTCCATACCTTATATTTTTTTTAATGTTTTCCCCCACTTCCCCCCTACCACCTTTTTTCACCGCAAAAATATTTTTTTTTAAATAATGCAAACTATTTTTAAAACACGTGTTCGTAATATAATCTTTTTTAATCATATTTCGTGTTAATATTTTGTAATTTAAACTTATTACGTAAAATAATGCGCTGAAAATTGAGACCTACTGCACGCTTCAAAGTTGTTAAGTTGCTGCGGTTTAGTGCTATAGCAAAAAAGTATTTTTTTCTTAACATTTTTTTATACTAAACAGTTCAACGTGTTAACTTCTGATGCATGCTAAAAACAATGGGACTGCCTGGTATTCAGACAGTCCCATTTTTCACCAAAAAAACAACGGTTAGTAGTGTATTGTGAGTTTTGTAGTAGATGTTGTGTTTTCCGGTGAAATTAGTCTTACGTTATATATTCCGCTGGCTGCTTGAAGGGGTATGGCAGTTAGCACACCCGTAGTAGTACTGCAATGGATTACACGACCCGCCAAGTCAATGATCTCTATCAATTTTATCGGGAGGTTGTTATCGTTTTTTATGTAAATCACATTCCGGTGGCTGTAAACGATTACGTTTTGTAACGGATTCTCTTTCACAGGGACAGGCTCTTTTTTTATCACTATATTGCTGAGGCTTGCTTCAGAGAGAATGCCGCCCGAATAAACCACTTTAACAGCATAGCGGTAGGCGCCTTCAGGCAATGTGTTCCATTCAGTGTCAGTGTAGGTGGTTTCGGTACTATTGCCGGAAAGTTCTTCCCATGATGTTTCGGGCGCACCATCAACCAACCGGTAAATGGCATAGCCTTTCGCTAACTTTGTTTTGCCCACACTCGCTTTTCCTGCCTTATAGCCTTCTGCCCGCAACATGAAGTTGACCGTGAATCCGGCGCTTTCTATAGTGGCAAACTCGCCTTCGCTGTAGTTGGCATTGTAAAAGTGCACGCCCTTTACAAATGGATATTCATCATCCTGTGTGGTGGTTCCTAAGGCTAAGAATGTGGTATTGTGGCTCATGGCAACAAAAAATCCATTAGGGGCAGCAACAAGTTGCGGAAATTCATATTCACTCCATTCTAATACTTTGGTGGGCACATCAAGCGCCGAAAAAAGAATTTTAGAAGTAGGCTGCCCTTCGGCATCCAAGTCAAAGATAAAAAGGTTAACCTCTGTGTGACTGCCCGCTTCGTTAGTTAAATACCAAGACATTTTGGTGAGCAGTGCATTCTCTCTGTGGCAAGACCCCATCACCCCATTGGGCGCTGCTCCCTGAAAGCCTAATTGACCGGTGCAAATGCCGTTATCGTATCTAAATGTTACAGGATCTTGGGGCGCATCCCACTTTATTACAGCTGCGTTGTTCACAATCTCTGCCACAGGGTTGAAAACAGGGTAAGGGATTTCAACAAGCGCTATGTTGTGCGTAGTATTAGTGTTTACTTCAATATCGGCGCTATAGGTTTCATATCCTTTTATGGTAGCTTGAATTTGATAAGTGAAATTACCATAAATATTTGTAATTGAATAATTTCCTGCTTCATCGGTAACCACAGTGTAATGATCATATCCTGTAAGTTTTATTGTAACATTTTGAAGTCCTTCAGGCGAGTTGGCTCCGGTTACTTTTCCGCTCATGGTGAAGGTGGGAAGCGGCGTCAGGGTCAGTTCCACCGTTGTATTCACGTTGGGCGCAATGGTTATGGGGACGGTAACATCCTGGTATCCAAATTTGCTGGCTTTTACTTGGTGTTCTCCTGTGGTCATAATCGCAAAACTGAAATTACCCTCTTCGCCGGTTTTGCGTTTGAGGTTTGTGCCAACAATCTCAACAGAAGCGCCTTCTACAGATGTTGTTCCGTTGGAAACGATGCCTGATAAACTACCCAAATCTCCCAACGCCATGTTGAGCACGATGTTTGGATGCCAGTTCACGCTTACGCCCGGTTGGGTCCAGTTAAACTCTTCCGTATCGCTGTTGTAATGCCTGCTTCTGTGGCGTGTTTCGTTGGTTACTGTATTGTAAAAAACATCATTCATGCTGTATTCTTCTGTGTCCATGGGACGGTTGGTCATGATAACCAAATTCTTACCTTCATATTCAAAAGCCATATCCAATGGAATCTCTATGGTGTTGTGTCCTATGGGGAAATAGATTTCACCATTAAATACTAATGTAAATTCAGATTCGGGGAGCCATGCTTCCAGAGAGTTTACTGTTGTATTCGCCATCCATATTTGGATGGGTTTCAAACCTGCTTCACTCACAAAATCATTAAAATACTGTATCTGAATAATTTTCCCTGCTCTGCCTATGATTTCGTGGTCAAAATAGATCGATTGTGTTCTGCAAGTCTTCCATGAAAAATTTACCGGCAGCAACATGGAGAGACGATTGTCCGTACCAATCTTACCTTCAAATAGATTACCACCGTTTGGCGCTACCGTGAATGTCCAGGCAGACGATTTGTTGTTGACAGGATTTATATCTCCCGCCACCTCTAAAACGGCATGCAGGGTAAGGCTGCCTGCGGTTTCGGGAGCCCAAACCAGTCCTGTTTGAACACTTTCGCCTTGCGCAATCCCAAAGCCTGTTTCAACCGCTAATATGTTAAGGTCGTCATCAACTAATTTCACGGTGTAGTTTGTTATGGGTTCAGTTCCAGTGTTTTCTACAACAACTTTGTACAAAAAAGGCTCGCCCACCATGGGCGCAACGGCGCCGGCAATGCTCCTTGCCGCCCCATCAATACCCGGCAGATGAATAGCTACATCATCAATATACCAGCTATCGGCTTCATTGCCCATATATTTGAATGCTATGTACACATTTTGTCCTGCATATTCGCTCAATGAGATCACAATTTTCTTCCATGCAGCCGAAATTTCGGCATCGCCTGATAATTGTTTAAGCAATGTGAAAGAGGTAATAGAAGCATCGGTAGTTGAGATCCAAATTCCGCTATGATAGTTTTTTTGAGGCATATAATTGAAAGACCAAAATTCGAGCAATGCATCCATATTATTGGGTAGTTTCATTTGTGGAGTAATTAACCATCCTTCTTGCATGGGCTCATTAAACCAATGTACTGCGGATCTTTTTCCCGAATGTGTAAACAGATGTTCATGCCAAATTTCTTCGTTTGAATCATTATCGTAAATGGTCCAGCCTGCCGGCGGGAAATCATCACCTTCAAAACCTTCCTCTAAAGGAAATCCGAGCAAATCTTCCACAATATTGATAATTTTTACTGTTTTTGAATCATTTTCCGGCACGGCGTCTCCGTTTGCAACCACCGTAACGCTTATTGTATATTCTCCTTCATTTGAAAGATTTACTGTGGTAGAAAAACTGTACTCAACTTCTGCCCAACCCTCAATAAATCCAGTGCAAGTTTCTGTGGCAACAGCAGTTCCGTTGACTTCCAACCGTAGCTTAACGCCATAGAGCGGATCAAATCCGTTATTTTTTATTTTTACTTTAATTTGTTCGTTTTCAGTAAGATTTTCGTTATAACCTGCTTTTGGCGATGTTATTTCAACCAGCTCTGCATCGGCAAAACTTTGTAGATCAACAATGGAAACCTCATCAATCATTACCCCATATCCAAAATTTAAAGAGGCTTCGAAAGCAATGTAGAATTCGGATGATATTTCAGGGAGTTCAATGATTCTTTCCGTCCAGTTAGGCACATCGGTTAAGTAGGTTGCTAACAGCACCCAGTTGCCGCTACTTGAGGTTTTGTAGTAAATTCTACTCACATCCTGATCGCCTCCCCAATTTCTTTGCGCGTGCCAAAATTTCAAGGCAGGATTGCCGGTAACGCTCAAATCCATAGGCGGCGTGATAAGTTTTGTGGTATGCCCCTTGGTAGCTCCACCGCCTGCCATACGAAGTTTGTAAGCGCCTTCGCTCGCACTGTTCGGACTTCCAATAGTGGCTCCGGTAACCACCCAGTCGGTGTTTCCCACAACATACTCCTGTTCCCAACACAAAGGAAGCGCAGTTCCGTTATTTTCAAAACCTTCCTGCCACGGAAATGTAGAAACCGTAAGGCAAAACTTAACCACATTGGAAAGCGCTTCCCCG
>WQSU01000073.1 GCA_009787675.1 Lentimicrobiaceae bacterium | reverse complement strand
TCGTCTTTGAAGCGCAACTTCATGCGGTTTGCCTGAAATGCTTCGAAGTTAGAAACAGAACTTACTTCCAACCAACGCTGTTGGGCTTTGGAAAACACTTCCATATCGTAGGTCAAAGCGGAGGTGAAACTCATATCGCCACCGCAAAGTTTAACTACGCGGAAAGGCAGTTCCAACTGTTGCAGGAGCGACATGACGTAGTTTTTCATCTCTTCCAGCGCCTGATACGAATTGTCGGGATGTTGAATTTGAACGATTTCCACTTTATCAAATTGGTGCAAACGGTTTAGTCCGCGTACATCTTTTCCGTAAGAGCCGGCTTCACGGCGAAAACAAGCGGAATAGGCGCACAGTTTCACAGGGAAATCGGATTCTTTTAAAATCACATCTCTGTAAATATTGGTTACGGGCACTTCCGCCGTGGGAATCAAGTAAAAATCGTCTAAGCCAACATGATACATTTGCGCATCCTTATCGGGCAGTTGTCCGGTGGCATACGCCGAATCTTTGTTCACCACGTAGGGCGGTTGAATTTCGGTGTAGCGGTTTTTTACGGCGGAATCTAAAAAAAAGTTAATGAGGGCGCGCTGCAGGCGTGCTCCTTTTCCTTTATATACGGGGAAACCGGCGCCGGTGATCTTTGTGCCCAAATCGAAATCAATGATATCGAACTTTTTCACCAAATCCCAGTGAGGTAAAGCATTTTCAAGGGGGGTGGGGTCTCCTTCTGCATACACTATTTCGTTATCCTCTGCGCATTTTCCGGCGGGGACGCTTGCGTGCGGAAGATTCGGCATAAGCACCATCAACTCCTGAATGGCTTGTTCTTTGGCGTCTAAAAGTTCTTGCGCCTCTTTTTCTTCTATTTTTAAACGTGCAATCTCTTCTTTTGCCGAATTGGCTTCTGCTGTTTTACCGGTCTTAAAAAAGATGCCAATCTCTTTCGACAGTTTGTTTTGCACCATGAGATTGTCATCCAATGATTTTTTCAGGTTTCTAATTTCAGCATCTAAAGCCAGCACATTGGTAACTATTTGCTGTGCTTCGAAGTTTTTAACTTTCAGTCTTTCAATGATAAAATCGGGATTTTCCCGCAGGGTTTGAATGTGTAGCATAATAGGGTAAAAATTTGAAGCAGCGAAAATATAGAAATTCTTATTCCTGCAGTTTCGGTCCAAACGCCAAATCACCTGCATCCCCCAAGCCCGGAACGATGTAAGATTGCGCCGTAAGCTCTTGGTCAATAGCGCCTAACCAAATAGATGTTTTTGAAGGGGGAAAATATTTTTGAATATACTCTATTCCATCAGCAGAAGCAATTGTTGAAACGATATGGATATGTTTCGGCGCTCCCATAGTGAGCAGCGCTTTGTACGCCAACACCATCGATTTTCCGGTAGCCAACATCGGATCAATAATAATCAACGTTCTGCCTTTGAGCATTGGAGAAGACATATAGTCAATCTGAATATCGAAATTTCCCTCCATATCATGTTTTCTGAAAGCTGAGATAAAGGCGTTTTCAGCTTTGTCGAAGTAATTGAGCAATCCTTGGTGCAGGGGCAATCCGGCGCGCAGAATGGTCGCCAGCACCGGCTGTTGTTTCACGAGATTCATCTCCACTTCGCCCAGCGGCGTGGTAACCGTCTGTTTTTCATAAGACAACGTTTTACTGATTTCGTAGGCTAAAATCTCGCCGATACGTTCCAAATTTCTTCTGAAACGCATAGCATCGTTCTGAATATCAACATTTCTTATTTCTGAAATAAATTGGTTGAAGAGGGAGTTTGCTGCTCCAAGATTGTAAATTTTTATCATAGCAATAAATTATGTAAATCTGCAAAGTACATGTTATTCATCTCTTAATGCGTCAATGGCTTTAATTCTCAAAGCGTTTTTGGCAGGAATAATCCCTGCAATTAATCCTGATAAAACCAAAATAATAGTGCCCACAATAGCCATAGTAAACGAGATGGTAGGGTTGGTGAACATACTGTCAGAATTCTGCGTAGCTTGTTCTGTAAGTACTAAAACTAAGATACCGAAGAACATACCGAGAAATCCGGCGATGAAAGTAAGCAACAGGCTCTCCATCATAATTTGGCGTGTAATCACTTTGGGTTTTGCGCCAAGAGCGCGTTTAATCCCAATCTCGTTGGTTCTTTCTTTAACTGTTACCAGCATAATGTTGCTAATTCCTACCACACCGGCAAACAGTGTCCCCATCCCCACAATCCAAATCAAGATGGCAATACCGATAAATAAATAGTTGAACATCAAAAACATTTCCTGAAGGTTCATGGTCATTACGGCATTGTTATCCAAAGGAGAAATGAGATGTTTAGTGCGTAGAATGGTTTTCACTTTATCTTCAATGTTTTTAATTTTCACATCATCAGGTACAGCAATAGCCATAATATCCAAGGCATTGCCTCTTCCTTCAAGTTGTTGCGCCGTTGAAGTAGGGATATACACCGTAGTGCCGGGGTCGCCTCCGAAATTAATATTTCCGCGTGGTTTTACAACCCCTATGATCTTGAAATAGACAGCACCCACCTGTATCATCTTTCCAATAGGATCTTCTCCTAAAGCGAACAATTGGTCTGCTGCATCATTGCCCAGCACACACACTTTCCTCCTTTCAGCCATGTCTAAATACCCAATTCCTCTTCCAGAAGTAATGTTTTGATTGTCAATTTCATAAAACAGATGATCAATTCCTTGAACGAAAACGTCGCTATTTTTCTCATTAAAAGCCGCTTTAAAATTTCCAAACATAACCATGCCGGATATAGTTTTTATTTCTGGGATCTGTTTATTAAGCAGTATAACATCATCTTGAGTCATATTCCACCAGCGCCCAGCATTAAAGCCTTTGTATTCTACCGTAGTAGTTCGTGCCATTACAAACATGGAGTTGGTAGCCACATTACTCACCTGTTTTTTCATGCCATTCTCGAATCCTTGCCCAATACCAAGCATCCCAATGAACATAAACATTCCCCAAAACACACCAAATGCAGTAAGGAAACTGCGCACTTTGTTGCGTGTTATGGTTTGCCAAATTTCTTGGAATTTATCAGAATCAAACATGATTAATTCTTTTTCAATTTTTCTAAATACTGATTGCTGAAATCTATCTTCAACTCCACCCAAAGAGGCAGATGATCCGACATTTGGAATGTGCGCCAATAGGTTAAATAGTATTTCAATATCTCGTCCTGTGTTTTTCCTTTCACTTTATTGTTCGGGAAATATGCTTTGTATATGTCCACATCCTTTTCAGAATAAACTGTTTTTGTAAAATTAAAAGCACCTGCTTTCTGTTCTTTTTCTGAAAAGAGAGTCATATTTTTATCTAATTTCAAGTTAAAAGCAATCTGGTCGTAGTGTTTTGTTGTACCCAAATCCGACGGATGTTCCTTAATAGCAGCAGGAACGAAAAAGTCATTACTTTCCAATGCTTCCATTGTTTTGTCTTTCACTTTGGGAATATTAAAATCGCCCAATAACACATAACTTGTGTCTTCTTTCCTTGCCCTTGCTGCCAAAAAAGATGTTATGGCATTAATTTCATTTACACGTTTTGTCATATCGGCACCGGAAGTTGATCCATAATAGATATGCACTGTTGTTAGCACAAATTTAAACCAATTTGCTTGAAAAGCAATGCAATAAGGAGTACGTGCAAATTGCAGTCCTTCGTTAATAAGTTTGTTTTTAGGCAAAACAATTTCGCCTGCCATCTTTTTGAAGGAGATTTTGCTTTTGTCGTAAATAAAAGCCATCCTTTCGTTGCCTCCCGCGCTGCCATCGGTAGAATCGGTAACGAAATAGTCCCAATTTAGATTAAGCAAAGAAACAAGATCTTGCAAGCCCTGTAGGTTAGCAGCCACTTCTTGAACCGCGATTAAATCAAAACGGCTAACGATCTCCGCAATATAATGTAAGCTCTCTGGATTGCGGTTATTTCCAAATTCACGAATATTCCAGGTTGCAAGCAGGAGGTTGTCTGTCGCTGTCTTTTGCGGAACATCTTTGTCTAATTGCTCGCGTAATTTTAAGAGATTGTTAGTCGTCCTCAATCTCTCAATTGTATTCAGTTTTTTTAAAGGATAATAGTGGGGCATTGCATTTTAAATTTATGCCACAAAAGAAGCATTTTTTTTAATATTAACCATCTCTTCTCATTATCACCGCATCTGCCACCACCTCCGCCAGCGTTTTAATTTGCACGCCCATTTTAAAGTAGGCATTGAGTTGCATTAGTTGGTCAACGCAGTTGTGGCAAGGTGTAATCACCACTTGTGCGCCGGTAGCTTTAATTTGGTCGGCTTTTATCTTTCCTGTTTTCAGTCTTCGTTCATTATATTCACCCATAGCGAGTTGTCCGCCGCCGCCGCCGCAACAGAACGAGTCTGCGCCACACGGGTTCATTTCCACCACATTGTCAACACATTGGTTCACCACAAAACGCAATTCGTTCACGAGTCCGCCGTTTCGTGAGATATTACAAGGGTCATGAATGGTGAAGAGTTTATTATTCAACGATTTGTTCACTTTTATGCGTCCTTCTCTTAAATAGTTTCCTATTAATTCTATCAAAGTCAATGTTTTAAAGTTGAACTTGATATCTAACCAGTTGGGGGCTTCCCAGCGTGTTGCCCGCGCCCCATGCCCGCACTCGCCTAATACCAAAGTTTCACAGCCCATTTTACTCATTTCGTCTTTCAAACGTTGCGCAATGATTGCAGCTTTTTCGTTGTTGCCGGAGAAAAAGGCGTAATTGGTGATGTCGTACATGGCGGTAGAAATGGTCCAACTCTCTTTCGCAGCATAAAAGATCTTGGCTACAGCGCTGATTGACAGCGGGAAGAACTTCGGTTCACGCGGATTGAGGGTATAAAGCAGTTTCTTATTCGGCGCATCCAACGGGATTTTTGCTTCCGGATCGTTCAGTTCATCTTGCAGCTCTTCTTCCATCCATTGAATGGTGTCCACAAATTCGGGGGTAGGAATTGCCATGTTGTTTCCTGTTTCAATTGCCGCATTCACAGTAGCTTGCAGCGATTCCGGCACACAATCCAAAGCGGCGAGCATCATGCGTCCAATGCGCACAACGTAGGGGATGTCCACGCCTATAGAACAGTGCTTTACGCAACGCCCGCACATAGTGCATGAGCCAAAGAGGGCATCCACCATTTCCTCTATTGTGTATTCGTTAATCTCACGCGCTTTCACCCATGAGGGCAGCAGTTTTCCAAATCTCGTGCAATAGCGCCGGTAGATAGAAGCCACAATATCCACTTTATAAGCCGGCATCATTTTAGGGTCGTTCGTAGCTATATAATACATGCAACTTGTGCCGCACAGTCCGCAGTGCACGCACGAGTTCAAGTGTGTAATCAACTTACTGTCTTTAGGTTGTTTTAGAATTGAAAGGGCTTTTTCGAGTTGTTGGGGGCTGGGTTCTTTCATAAGGTGTTTTGTTTTTGATAAGGAGGTGGATAGGTGTATGGGTGGATAGGTGTAAGGGTGGATAGGTGTATGGGTGGATAGGTGTAAGGGTGGATAGGTGTAAGGGTGGATAGGTGTAAGGGTGGATAGGTGTAAGGGTGGATAGGTGTAAGGGTGGATAGGTGTAAAGGTGGATAGGTGTAAGGGTGGATAGGTGTAAAAGAGTTGTGTTGTTTATTGTGGGTTAGGTTAATAAAGCATTCCAAAGAGCCACAAACGAGATGTTTGTTTTATGTAATTCTCTATAAAAGAAATCAAAAAATTCTTCCATTTAATTTTTTTTCGGCGGCCAGGTCCCGCGCCTTCCATAGAAAAAACCAAGATGATAGCGCGCCGCAAAATAATATACAAGATGTTTTAATTTACTAAAAGGCAGGTAGATGAACAACAGACTGGCGGCAACAAGATAAGCGATACTGAGCCAATCATGAACCGTTGATGAAAAATATTGGATAAAACTTTCATAAAAAACAAACACAGTGAACATTAGCGCAGTGGTTAATTGAAATAAAGTAGTCAAAAACACCGAAATATAATCGTCCATATTGGAAATGGGGCGCAGTTTTTTTGATGTTAGTCTTTTGATAAACAAACCTATTCCGCAGCAGGCGCCAACGCCAGTACCTAAAGCAATCAGCAAAGAAATCCAAGTATATTGAAAGAAAAATGTCCAAACAGCATCAAAATATAAAAGTATAAAGCAAAAAAATGCAAGAAAAGTGCCTAAGTGAAAAAAAACGCCGGCGGTAAAAGTCGGCAAATGTTTATACGCAGATTCTTTTTGAGTGGGTAGCATAGCCGCTGTATTGGAGTATATTACGCCTGCTGTTATGTCGCCCGATTTTTCAGATAAATCTTTAGGCGCTCCCTGCCTGACGAGGCGAAAGAAATGTATCGCACACATTGTCAAACAAAATACTAAGGCTGCAATAGAAATACAAGTAAAATAAACCATTATGTAAGATTGATTGTTATAGTTGGGGGCAAAAATAAAAATTTTTATTTCAGATTGAAAAAAACATTTACTTTGTCCCCAATTTTAAAATGAAAAAAAAGTCTCCCATTATTGAAGTTTGTGCATCACATATTAGAGTAGCTATTGCCGCTGCAAAGTCAGGAGTGGACAGGATTGAGTTGTGCCAAGATATTGAAAACGGTGGCACAACCCCATCATACACTGATATAGCCTATTGCGTTAAAGATTTAAAATTGAAAACCCACGTTTTAGTGCGTCCGCGAGCCGGAAACTTCATCTATTCCGATGCAGAATTAGAAACTATTAAAAAGGATGTTTTGTATTGTAAAAAATTGGGCGTTAACGCTGTGGTAGTTGGTTTTTTGCACGAAGACTTTACGGTGGATATAGAAAAAACTACCGAGATTGTGAAACTTGCCAAACCCATGGAAGTTACCTTTCATCGCGCCTTCGATGTATGCGCCAACTGGAAAACAGCGCTGGAAGAGATTATCCAATGTGGCTGCACCAGAATATTAACTTCAGGGCAAAAAGACACCGCCCTAGAAGGCGCAGAAAACATTAAACTTATGGTTGAACAAGCCGGTGATAGAATTATTATTTTGGCAGGAAGTGGCGTTACTTTGGAAAATTACAAACAACTTGTTGAGTTTACAGGAGTGAAGGAGGTTCATGGGACGAAGTTAGTGATTCTGAATTAAGAATTAACAATTAATAATTATGAGAATTTTAGTCTTGAACTTTAAACCTTGAACCTTAAACCTTTAAATCATTAAACCTTTAAATCATTAAATCTTTAAATCTTTAAATCTTAAATCTTTAAATCTTACCCATACCTCTATGTATATTGAAATCAAAAACTTAAACAAAACCATTGAAATAGAATACGGCATTTCTTTATTTGAACTTGCACAAAGCGAAAACATTACACTCCCCCACCCTATCTTGGGCGCACTGGTTAATAATCAGGTGAGATCGTTGGGATATAGGATACATAAGCCGTGTTGTATTGATTTTTTTGACATTACTTCAAATTATGGCAACGGGATTTATATCCGCTCGCTCTATTTTATTTTGTATAAATCGGTAAAAACGTTGTTCCCTGAAGCAAAACTCAACATCTTGCATTCCATTTCAGGAGGAAAGTATTGTGAGATTGAGCATTTGAATTGCCCTTTAGACGAAAATATGTTGCAAACGATTACCAACAAGATGAATGAAATTATTGCGGCAGATCTTCCTTTCATTCGCAAAGAAGTTACTTGTAATGAGGCGGAAGCGTTGTTTAAAAGACAAGGCATTGAAAAAGAGAAATCCATTTTTCGCGAAACAAATAAAATGTATCTCACTGTTTATCAATTAAATGATGTTACAAATTATTATTATGGCTGTTTGCTCCCCTCCACAGGATATGTAAAACTTTATGGATTAGAGTTGTATGAAAATGGTTTGTTGCTCAAAATCCCCAACCGCAAGCGACCGGATACGATTCCGCAAACGCGAAAAATGCCAAAGTTATTTAATGTGTATCAACAGTTTAAAGAATGGGGCAACCATCTGGGCATTCCCTATATTTACAATTTGAATGATAAGGTTGATTCTGGACAAGTGGGCGATCTCATCCTCACTTCCGAAGCGCTGCAAGAGAAAGTGTGGGCGAATGTGGCAGACGAAATTCATCGCAAAAATGCAAAGATAGCACTCATTAGCGGTCCCTCAAGCTCAGGAAAAACAACTTCTTGCAGGCGGCTTTCCATACAATTAGGCGTTATTGGCTACCACCCTGTACAACTTTCTGTGGACGACTTTTTTGTGGAACGCGACGACACTCCGCGAGACAAAAACGGAAATTACGACTTCGAATCTTTGGAAGCCATTGATTTAAAATTATTTAATAAAACTTTAGACCAACTGCTCAATGGGCAAGAGGTAGAGATTCCCGTTTTTAATTTTCAAACAGGTAAGAAAGAGTGGATCGGTAAGAAGATTGCGATGAAGGAAAACTCCATTTTAGTTATTGAAGGTATTCATTGCCTAAACCCCAAACTCACCGCTTCTATTTCTGAGGATACGAAATACAAAATCTTTGTCTCTGCGTTGACTTCCCTTTCCGTTGACAGCCAGAATCCAATCCCAACAACCGATACTCGCTTGATCCGAAGAATTATCCGTGATTTCAAATATCGTGGTTATTCTGCTTTAGACACCTTGCGGCGCTGGCAAAGCGTGCGCGACGGCGAGGAAAAAAACATCTTCCCTTACCAAGAAAATGCAGATGTTATGTTCAATACATCGTTGATTTACGAATTGTCTGTACTGCGCCCTTATGCCATGCCGATTTTGTTGGCAGTGCCGGAATGGGAACCAGAGTATGCCGAAGCTATTCGCCTCATCAAGTTTTTGCAGTTTTTCAAAACCATTAAAGATGATATGATTCCGGGAACCTCTATTTTGCGAGAGTTTGTGGGGGGAAGCAAATTTAGGTATTAACTATTTGAAGGAAAACCTTTGCGTTGGTATTTTCGTGGAACATTAGTAAAAAACAGTCATTCAGTCTTATGAAGATTCCTGATTTTATTAGATAGAAAATAAAAAAAAGGCACCTGCGAATAATTTGCAAATGCCTCATTTTCAGTGTCGGGATAGCAAGATTCGAACTTGCGACCTCCTGCTCCCAAAGCAGGCGCGATAACCGGACTACGCTATATCCCGAAAGGGGCGGCAAAAATATACTTTTTTTAATACCTTGCGTTACGCCTTTCGCTATTTCATTAAGAAGTTGTATTTTCGCGACCTTATTTTAATGTTAATGATTAAAGAAGACCAACTCTGTATCACCGGCGCGCGGGAGAACAACCTTAAAAACGTTTCCCTTACGCTGCCCCAGCATCAACTCATTGTGATGACCGGATTGAGCGGCAGCGGCAAATCATCTCTCGCATTTGATACCATTTATGCTGAAGGACAACGACGCTACATGGAAACTTTCTCAGCGTATGCTCGTCAATTTATTGGCAATCTGGAACATCCTGACGTGGATAAAATCACAGGGTTAAATCCGGTGATTGCCATTGAACAGAAAACCGTAAACAAAAACCCGCGCTCTACGGTGGGAACAATCACCGAAATTTACGACTTCCTGCGTTTGCTGTATGCCCGATGCGCTACTG
>WQSU01000072.1 GCA_009787675.1 Lentimicrobiaceae bacterium | reverse complement strand
GGGGGGGGGAGGATAGGTGTAAAGGTGTAAAGGTGGATAGGTGTAAAGGTGGATAGGTGTAAAGGTGGATAGGTGTAAAGGTGGATAGGTGTAAAGGTGTAAAGGTGGATAGGTGTAAAGGTGGATGGAGGGTAGTTGTTAATGATAAATAAATAAATAAAAATATTATGTATTTGTATTCTTTTGAAAGGCTGGAGGTTTGGAGTGTTGCTCGAGGTTTTGTGTCTGATATTTATGTTTGTACTAAAAATTTTCCAAGTAAGGAAAAATTTGGATTATGTTCTCAGTTAGAACGTTCGGCTGTTTCAATTATGTCAAATATTGCAGAAGGAACATCCCGTACTTCATGTAAAGAAAAAATTAGATTTATTGAAATTGCTTTCGGCTCGTTAATGGAGAATTACAATCAATTATATGTTAGTTTAGACCAAAAATATATTACAGATGAACACTTTAAAAAATTTAAAGATAAGATTGATTCTCTTGCAAGAATGCTAAACTCCCTAAAAAACTCCTACCAACAAAAACTCTAACCCCACCCTTTCCACCTTTCAACCCATCCACCTATCCACCCATGCCCTCCATCACCGTCCAAAACCTTCACAAAACTTATTTCATCAAAAAGTTCGTTCCGCCCCCTGTGCGCGTGTATCGCAAAATTCGCGGTATAAAGCCCAAACGGCAAGGCGTAGTAGCCTTGAAAAACATTAACTTTGAGGTTAATAAAGGCGAGATCTTCGGCATCATCGGTCCCGACGGCGCCGGCAAAACCACCCTCTTCCGCATCCTCACCACCCTATTACTCCCCGATAGTCATTCCGAGCGCAGCGAGGAACCTCAACCCATACCGCGCCCCAATTGCAGCGAGGAACCTCAACCCATACCGCGCCCCAATTGCAGCGAGGAACCTCAACCCATACCGCGCCCCAATTGCAGCGAGGAACCTCAAAAAGAAACCATTTTACAAGTTGAAAATTACGATGTGGTGAAAGAGTTTCAACAAATTCGCAACATTTCGGGTTATATGCCGGGGAAGTTTTCTTTGTATATGGATCTTACTGTGGAAGAAAACCTTAACTTCTTCGCCACACTCTTCAACACCACCATTGAGGAAAACTACCATCTCATCAAAGATATTTACCAACAGATTGAGCCGTTTAAAGACCGGAAAGCGGGCGACCTCTCCGGCGGGATGAAGCAGAAATTGGCTTTAAGTTGCGCCCTCATTCACAAACCGAAAGTGCTCTTTCTAGATGAGCCCACCACCGGCGTGGACCCCGTTTCCCGCAAAGAGTTCTGGGAAATGCTGCGCCGCTTGAAAGAACAGGAAATCACCATCTTAGTGTCCACCCCCTATATGGATGAAGCCAGCCTGTGCGACCGCATCGCACTGATTAACCAAGGCGAATTTATCGGCATCGACACCCCAAAAAACCTCATCGCCAACTTCACCGAAACCCTATATTCCGTTGAGGGAGACAACATGTACCAACTGCTGCTGGAACTCCGCCAAAACCCAAAAATAAAAAGTTGCTTTGCGTTTGGAGACACCCTGCACGTTACTGTTGATGAGAGGATGAGACGATTAGATGATGAGAGGATGAGACAATTAGATGATGGGTGTATGCAATATCTTGAAAATTATTTAGTTAATAAAGGGTACAAAAATATTGTTGTTAAAAAAATAGAACCCAATATTGAAGATTGTTATATGAGCCTTTCTCAGAAGCCGTTGGCTGAAGCCACCGACAATTAAACCTATCCACCTATCCACCTTTCTATCATGATCTCCTCTTTCCTCTCCTTCCTACAATTTGAAAAACGCGCTTCCGAACACACAATTGTTTCTTATCGTAATGATTTGGAGCAATTTTGGACATACATTGAAACAGCGTTTCCCAATACAACATGGCAGGAGGTGGATGCTGTTGCAATTCGTACATGGGTGGTTACTTTGCTGGAAGAAAAAATATCGCCACGTTCTATCAACAGGAAAATGAGTGCGTTGAAGTCGTTTTATAAATACCACATTAAAATGGGCGCTTTGGAAACAAACCCGATGTTGCAGGTGCATGCTCCCAAAGTGCACCAACGATTGCCCCATTTTGTTGAGGAGCTGGATATGGAAAAGTTGTTTACCTCAGAACTCTTTGAAAATCATTTTGAAGGGTGGCGCGACCGTACCATGTTGGAACTTTTCTACGCCACCGGCATGCGCCTCTCTGAACTCAGGATGCTCACCTTTGCAGATATTGATTTGTATAATGATCAGGTTAAGGTGTTGGGGAAAAGAAACAAAGAGCGGATCATTCCATTTGGTCATAATTTTAAAAATATTTTAACAAAATATTTTACATTTTACAATGAAAATTTTGGCGCTTCCTCACAAAATAAATATGTATTTGTGAACGTTAAAGGGGAGCTGTTATCACCCAAACAAATTTATACTATTGTGCGCAGATATTTGGATATGATTACTACCATTGAGAAAAGAAGTCCTCACGTTATTCGGCATACATTTGCCACGCATTTATTGAATCGTGGCGCGGATCTTAATTCCATAAAAGAACTACTGGGGCACAGCAGTTTAGCTGCTACTCAAGTTTATACCCACAATTCCATTGAAAAACTAAAATCAATTTATCAACAAGCTCATCCCAGAGCGTAAACAAGGAGGTTTTTATGAACATTTCATTTAATTCGGTACATTTTAAAGCAGATCAAAAGTTGGAAAAGTTTATTTCCGAAAAGTTAGAAAAATTAGCAAAAGTTTTTGACGGTATTATCGGTTTTGATATTACCCTGAAATTAGAAAACACAGATAAGCCTGAGAATAAGAGTGTTGAAATTCGCGCCAAAATTCGCGGCAACGACGCCATCGCCCGCAAAATGGCTAAAACATTTGAAGAAGCTGCAGACGAAGTTGTAGATGCATTGAAAAAGCAATTGATTAAAGTAAAAGATAAGGTAAGAGGAAATTAGTGATTAATCTAATTGCCGTTGGCTTCAGCCAATGGACAACAATAGCCAACAATAATGGGAAAAAATAATAGAGAAAATAGTGTGAAGATCAATAATATATGATCATATTAAAAGAGCAAATATCCCAAAGTGTTTCTATTGTCGTTTGGCAAATTGAGGAAACGGAGGAGTTTTTTTTCAATTCTCTGATATTATCTTCTGAAGATCAAGAAAATATTAGCAAGATCAACCTGCAACAACTTCGTCTCCAAAAGTTAGCGTGTCGCGCTGCACTTGCAGACCTGCTCGGCTCACGCCAAATTGAAATTACCTATTCTGAAACTGGGCAGCCGCAACTCAAAGGACATAGCATTTCGTTTTCCCACACCAAAAATTGCGTTGCAGTAGCCCTTGCCAACGCCCCAGTAGGCATTGATATTGAAGAACTTTCTCCCCGAATTTCAAAACTTTATCCTCGTTTTATGAGCGAAGAAGAGATGAGCGACTGCGATCTTAATAATTTGCAAGACCTCTACTATTACTGGTGCGCTAAAGAAGCCATGTATAAATGGTTTTCAAAGAAAAATTTAGATTTTATAGCAGATTTAAGAGTTTGTAAAAAGGAAGATAAAGGAGAGGTCTGTAAAATGTACAACTTACAATTAAAAAGTTTCAATATTGAACATCACATAATTTCAGTTTGTTATTAGAGAGAAAAAAATCTATTTTTGCCACTTATTAAAAAGATTATGATCGCTTTTATTTTCCCGGGGCAAGGCGCCCAATTCGTTGGAATGGGTAAAGAATTGTATGACAATTATCCCGAAGCCAAGATTTTATTTGAAAAAGCTAATGAAATATTAGGTTTTTCTATCACAAACAAAATGTTTTCCGGCACTGATGCCGATTTAAAGGAAACAAACATTACGCAACCTGCTATTTTTCTGCATTCGGTGATTGCCTGTAAAATGTTGAATGCAGGAATTACCCCAAACATGGTTGCGGGGCACTCCTTAGGCGAGTTCAGCGCATTAGTAGCCGCCGGCGCACTGGCGTTTGAAGATGGATTGCGTCTGGTAGCCCAACGCGCCAACGCCATGCAAAAAGCCTGCGTGCAAAACCCCTCCGGAATGGCGGTGGTAATAGGCTTTGACGACGACAAAGTGAAAGAGATTTGCCAAACCATTGATGAAGTGGTTGCCCCTGCCAACTATAATTGCCCCGGACAGTTAGCCATCTCAGGAACCTTCAAAGGATTGGAATTGGCAAGTGAAGCGTTGAAAGCTGCCGGCGCCAAACGGGTGCTTATGCTTAATGTGGGTGGCGCATTCCACTCGCCGCTCATGTTGCCCGCGCAGGAAGAACTGGCGCAAGCCATTGAAAACACAACTTTTCAAACACCTATTTGTCCGGTTTATCAAAATTTTACAGCTCAACCGGAAACCAATCCTGAAATCATTAGGAAGAACTTGATTCAACAACTCACTGCACCCGTGTTATGGACGAAAACCATTCAAAATATGGTGAAGGAGGGTGCAACCCAATTCGTAGAGTTTGGTCCCGGAGAGGTGTTGCAAGGATTAGTGAGAAAGATTGAGGCAGGAGTTGAGGTGAGAGGTGAGAGGTGAAAAATGAGAGGTGAGCATGATTCGTTTTTTTGATATTTTATTTTCATTTTTAGGTTTAATTATACTCGCACCTGCGTTTTTAATTATATCATTATTCATTATTTGTACCTCTTTTGGCACTGTTTTTTATGCTCAAAAGCGTGTTGGAAAACAGAATAGGGATTTTACGATTTTTAAGTTTCGAACCATGAAAACTGATGCTGACAAAATGGGATTGCTTACTGTTGGAGAGAAAGATACACGCATTACTAAAGTAGGTCGTTTTTTACGAAAATATAAACTTGACGAGCTTCCGCAGCTTTGGAATGTGCTGAAAGGAGAGATGAGCTTTGTGGGTCCCCGACCGGAAGTAAGAAAATATGTGGATTTATATAACGATGAACAACAACGCATACTCCATGTGTGTCCGGGCATTACCGATTATGCATCCATACAATTTGCTCATGAAAACCAAATTTTAGCCCAATCTGATCATCCGGAAAAGTATTACATAGAAGAGATTATGCCAAAGAAAATCTTGTTAAATCTTCAATATATTGAAAATCGGTCGTTAAAAGAGTATTTTAAAATTTTGTGGTTAACGGCAAGCGTTACTTTCTTAAAGTCACCGTATAGTTTAAATAATAGGCCCCCTAATAGTAATTTCCAAAAATTGGACAAAACCTTAAACTATCTGTAGCATCGTACGATCTTCGTATTGAAAACCTGTAAAAAGTTTATAGCCAGTTAAAGTAATGTGCATTCAAAAGATTTATCCCGAATATTGTTACCGCATACCCGCAAGCTCAATCCTCTCCATCACAAATGCCCCAAAAATGCCATACCCGTTTTGGATATTGGAATAGATTTGCACGGGCTCTAACATAAAAAACTGAAAATCGGCATCGTAGTTAGATAGACACAATTGAAATTGATAGCAGTTAATATCTGTTTGAAGAAGTGCTAATTCGCAAAATTCATTATTCTCATATAAATAATATGATGTAGATACTGACATTTTTTTTCCATCTTGATCTTTATCAGAGTAGATACATGGTTTATTGTTATCATTATCATATAAAAAATACCAATTGAAATATTGAATTGTGTCGTACGAATTATAAGAATACCAATAATCATGATAGAGATTTTTATTGGAAAGCATATAATAATTATCTTCCTGTGGAAAATCATTCCATTTCACAAGAAGTTCACAGTGCGTGTACCCATATTCCGTCTCTGTACATTCTTCAACAACGCTTATATTTGTTTCTCTAAGTACCGGCACCGTGCATGAAGCTGTAACAGTCTCAAAATTAGCAGCAGAAGCTCTTACATGGTAAGTTTTGCCTTCAAGAATTGGAAAGTCTGCTTGGGTAATAAAATAAAACTGATGGTCAGGGTCAAACGACATGAGCACCCAATGAGTGTTATCATTTGAAATTTCAACAGTGGCATTGAGAACTGCTTGAATCTTTTGAGGTTTCCTTGAAAATAAGGAAGCCGAATTGGTTAACTGTAGAATAGTTGTATCTAACTGAGGTACAAGATAACAGTTGAGCACTAACTTTGGCGTTACTTCCAACTCCCTGTCTATGTAGGTAATACAGGATTGAGTGCCAACGCACAAAACAAAAAATATGTATAAAAAAAATCTATTCATGACAAAAAAATTAAAAACGGAAACTATAAGAAAATGATGGTATTATAGGAAAAATCGTCACTTTAGCCAGACTTCGTACCCATTCATTATTAGAATTAGGTACGTAACGATCCCTGGCAAAGTAGATAAATGGATTTTTGTTGTTGTAAATATTATAAATGCTGATTTCAAAAATGCTTTCAAACCTTTTGTTTTTCTTGTGNGGTCTAATGAATTGTGCCGCAATATCCAAATGGTGAAAGGGTTCCATCCTGAAATTGTTTTTTGCTCCAAAGTTCTCAGCATAATAATGATCTGTCCATTGAGGGTTGTATTCAGGAGGTAAATTACTGTATTGAGATAAAAATGAATTAACACCCCAAAGATGGTAAGTTTCTTCCGGCAAGGTTAAAGCATTGCCACTTGCAAATGTCCATGTTGCAGAAAGGTTTATGCGTTTTGTAGGGCTATACATCAGCACCACGGAAATATCGTGGCGACGGTCGTATCTTGCCCAGAATTTTTTGCCGAAGTTAAGTTCATCAAATTGCTGTTGCGCCCAAGAAAGGGTGTAAGCAACCCAACCTGTAAATTTTCCAACGGTTTTACGTGCCAGAAACTCTACACCATAAGCCCAGCCTTGCCCGGAGGTAATTTGAGATTCCCAATCCAAGTTTCTTCCCTCATCAGCCTCACCTTCAAAAGCATCTTCAAAAAACTCCGTAAAAGAAGCGCCCGGCAAATAGGCAATAATATGGTCCAACTTCTTATAGTATCCCTCTACCGAAAAGGTCATTCCGAGTTTTTTAGGTTCATACACCACTCCCAACGCCACTTGTTGAGAACGTTGCGGACGAAGATTCTTCGTTACAGGCACCCACAAATCATTGGGCAGCCCTATCGTGGTGGGCGACAATAGCAACATGTATTGGTTCATCATGGCGTATGATGTCTTTATGACCAAGTCATTACGAATATTATAACTTGCATTTAATCGGGGTTCAGGCAAGATGTAAGTTTTTTGAGAAACAGAAAAAAGGTTTATTCTAAATCCGGGATTTATTCTCCATTTATTTTTAATATTTATCTCATCTTCAATATATAACACCGTTTCTAATCCGGGAGATAAAGTGGCTTTTTTATAATCGGAAGTGTCGCTATCCTTAATTTGTACGGCATTGGGTCGCGCTTCATGGTAGGTAACCATAGCCCCCATCAATATGTTATTCATGGAGTTAGGAATATACGTCATGTCATATTTCAAAGAATAATCCCTGATTCCCGAATTAAAATTATAAGCGAAAGAATAGCTGTCGCCATAATATTTTTCAGTGTATTTTTGAAAAACATTCATTTCATAGTCGCTAAAGATAAAAGAGAGATTTGAAAACAATTTGTTAAAAAACAGGTGATTCCAACGCACTGTTGCCAATCCGTTTTGCCAATACATGCCTGCTTCAAACTTTGATTTATCGCCCCATGAATTTTGTTTCTCAACCATAGAGAATTTATCGCGCCCAAAATAGGCACTCACATACAGTTTATCTTTATCACCAAAATCGTAGTTTAATTTGGCATTCAAATCATAGAAGAAATATCCTACTGAAAAACCGGAAGTAATTAAAGACATTAGGGGTTTGGAGAGCACATCAAGCCACGTTCTGCGTCCTGAAACCATAAAGGAGGATTTGTTTTTCACAATAGGTCCCTCCACCATGAAATGTCCTGATATTAAACCAATTCCACCTTCTCCGTGGTAAGATTGCTTGTTTCCCTCTTTCATTCTCACATCAATAATAGAGGAAAGCCGCCCACCGTATCTTGCAGGAAAACCGCCTTTAATCAATTCGGCTGATTTTATGGCGTTTCCATTAAAAATTGAGAAAAATCCAAGCAGATGGTTGGCATTATAAATAGTGGCTTCATCTAAAATGATGAGGTTTTGGTCGGGGCTACCCCCGCGCACATGAATGCCGGAAGTACCCTCCGTGCCGGAGGAAACGCCGGGCATCAAGACTAAAGTTTTAAAGAGATCTTTTTCGCCAAACAACATGGGTACGCTTTTGATCTCTAAAGCAGAAATGGTGTGGGAACTCATCTGCGGAGTCTCTGTGCTTTTTTTCTCGGAAGTAATTTGAACTGTTTGTAAAACAACCGTTTTGTTCATCACTTTGTTGAAAGAAAGCTGGGGTTGAGACGCCAGTGTGAGCGTGTCCACCGAAAAACCCATATAGCTGTAAATCAGCTTAACAGAATCGGTGGCAGGATAGGTTATGGAATAAAACCCATAGCCATTAGAATAAGTACTTGTTTTGTACTCAGGGAGATAGATGACAACTCCCGGTAAAGTTTCCATGCTGCCTTTTTCGTAAACGTAACCGCTTATCGTATGTTTTTGCTGTGCAAACAGGAGGCAGGGAAATAGAAATAGAAGGGAAAGAAAAGTTTTATTCATTGTAGTAAATATGTTTTATTGCCCAATCTCAGGTACTAAAGCATAATCCCTCATCACAAAAGCTCCAAAGAGTCCGTACCCATTGTTGATATTAGAATAAACTTGATAAGGCTCAAGTAAGAAAAATGACATAAAATCGTTCATAGACCCACTGGAATCTTTCGAAGATTCAAAAAGATAACAATGTTTGTCCATCTGAATCATTGATATTTCATAACCCCACTGTTTAGACCATTCTCCGCTATAAGAGATTGTAAAAAGCAGGGACATTTTTTTTCCATCATTACCTTTATCCGAGAATAAAGCAAGCTGAGTATCCATATCATGTTGTTGAGTCCAATTGTAGAATGGACGAATCGTATCACCATTTTCATTGATTAATTCTTCCCATAAATATTTTTCAAAAAATGCGTAATAATTTTCTTCTTCGGGGAAGTCTGTCCATTCAAAATAATGGTGGGTATGAAGGAAGTTATATTCTTCATTATCGTGTGTGTCGCCCTCAACTTCTTTAAGTAAATATTTTAAATGGGTTTCTCTAAAAACAGGTACCTTACATGATGACGTAACTTCTTCATAATTAGGTACAGAAGCACGAATGTAGTATGTTTGTCCTTCTATAATAGGAAATTGTGCTTGAGGAATGAAATAATATTTCAATTCGGGGCTATATAACATTCTTAACCATTGTTTGTTATCATTTGAGATTTCTACCATACCATTAGAAATATCGCCAATTTCTTGAGGGTTCTTTGTGAAAATGGGAACCGTGTGAGACAGATGAAGAATGGTGGTGTCTAATTGGGGAACCAGTCTGCAATGGAGAACTAATTTTGATCTAAAGCTTTTATCTTCATCTATATAACTAATGCATGAAGTAAAAAAGACAGAAATAAGAATCAGGGAAAAAAGAAATAGTTTATTCATGGTACATTTATTAAAAACGAAAACTATATGTAAATGAGGGGATTATAGGGAATATCGTAATTTTTGCCAATCGAGAAAGATATTTGGTTTCTCCATTTTCATCTTCAATAGAGTATCTATTAATCATATAGAAGAATGGGTTTTTG